>JAPXQZ010000153.1:0-4653 GCA_033813835.1 Clostridia bacterium
CGGAAGCGCCCAAGGACAACGTGACCGGCAAGACCGTCTACTTCATCAACGCGGGCCCTGACGACTACTACGCCCAGTTCGGCGACGCCTTCCGCGCCATCGGCGAGGAAGTCGGCCTGGTGGTCAAGGAGCTCAACTCCGACTACAACCCCGAGCAGGAGCTGGCCAACGTGCAGGACGCCATCTCCGCGGGCGCGGACGCCATCGCGGTCATCACCGCGGGCACGGCGGGCAGCGCGGAGTCCATCGCGGCGGCCAACGCGGCCAAGGTGCCGATCTTCTTCATCGCCGGAAAGCCGGAACTGAAGGAGGGCACGGACCTCAACGGCCACGTGACCGACAATTTCGTGATGATGGGCTACATGATCGGCAAGTGGGTCGCCGAGAAATACCCCAACGCACAGTGCGTCGACATCCCCGGCTTCCTGGGCCAGAGCACCGCGGAAGGCGAAATCGTGGGCTTCGACATGGCGCTGGCGGAGGCGGGCATGAAGCCGGCCATCCTGACCAAGTCCTCCGAGTGGCAGCGCACCCTGGCCATCCCGATCGCCCAGGACCTCATCGCCAGCGGCGTGGACTTCGACGTGGTCTTCTGCTGCAACGAGGAAACCTACTTCGGCGTCAAGCAGGTGTTCGACGAGCTGGGCATCAAGGACAAGGTGCTGGTCTCCAACAACGGCAAGGACGACGCCTGGCCGGACCTGAAGACCGGCGCGCTCGCGGCCACCGTTCCCAACCCGCCCTCCCTCAACGCCGACATCTGCATCCAGCAGATCATCCGCTACTTCAACGGCGAGGACTTCGTGCGCTACCTGCAGATTAAGCCGCCCTTCGTCCTCACCGGCGAAAACCTGGACAAGGCCATCCCGTGGACGGTGTCCGACTACCTGGCCGGCCGCGCCGCCAACGCCTTCCAGTGGAAGCTGGAGGACTACGAGGCCGCCTTTGAGGCCAGCCGTGAAGAGTTCAAGAAGTTCGACGAGAAGCTGGTCGAATACCTGGCGAACCACTGACCCGGCCCCCGCGGCGCGCCCCGCACGGGCGCGCCGCCCGCCCCGGCGGTTTTTCGCCGGCACCGGTAGCCTTTTGATTCCCGACATGACAGGAGGGAAATGAACCCATGAATATCGGCGTGTTCCTGGCGCTTGAGCCCTATACTTCCGTCGAGCGGCAGCTCGAGCTGGCCCGCGACGCGGGCTTTACCTGCGCGGACATCACGGACGTGCACGAAGGCAGCAGCATGTTCAACTCCGCCGGCCTGGCCGCGACCGTCAGCCTGGACGGCGACCCCTTCGAGACCAAGCGGCTGTTTGAAAAGTACGGCATCACCCCCTCGACCGTCTGCGTGCACGGCGCGCTGCTGGAGCCCAGCAACCCCGGGGTGTTCCAGACCGCCGGCATCATGAAGGGCATCAAGTTCGCCGCCGCCATCGGCATCCGGGACTGCGTGACCACCGAGGGGGAGCCGCATTCCGAATGGGCGAGGAAGCTGACCTACGAGCAGCGCATTTTCACCATCGCGGAAAAGCTGGCTGTGCCCTGCCGGATGGCGGAGGACTTCGGCGTGAACGTGCTGCTGGAACCCCACGGCCCCGTCACGGACTCCATCCAGGGCCTCCGGGACGTGATGGACTGCCTGGGCAACCCGAAGTCCCTGGGCGTGAACATGGACACCGGCAACTCCTGGCTGGGCGGGACGGACCCGGTCGAGATGGCCAGGGCCTTCAAGGACAAGATCTTCCACGTGCACTGGAAGGACCTGGGCGAGGAATGGGTGCCGCGCCGCGGAAAACAGTTCGGTTGCGGGTTTTCCACCATCGCGCTGGGCGAGGGCGTCATCGACGTCAAGGGCGTCGCTCAGGTGCTGGCGGACCGGAAGGAAATCCACGCCTCCACCCTGGAAATCGGCGGCAGCGCCGAGGTGCTGAAGAAAAGCGTCGCCTACCTCCGTTCCTGCGGGCTGTAGACGCCGGCCATCGTCAGAAAAGCCGCCTCTTTTCAGAGGCAGCTTTTGATTTTCAGGGTTTACGGTTCCAATCCGCTGCGCAGGCGCGCCTTTTTCCGGAACGCCTATCCCCGCCCGCGGCGGGGGCGCCGGGAACCGCGCGTCTGCGGTCCGTGTGCGCCCGCAGGCGTCCGCGTATTTCCCCGGCCGGGTTCCCCATCGAGGGACAGGGCGGGGTAGCCCGCCAAATCAGCGTCTCAATGGCTGACCCAGCCGCCGCCCAGGGCGTAATTCCCGATGAATACGTATTCCAGTTTCATGTCCACGGGGGAACACCTCTCCTTTTTATCGCGCCGTTTCAGTCATGTCTGCCGCGGGGCGCGATTCCATTTCCGCGCCCTCGTGCCGCAGCAGCCACGCTTTCCGCGATAGCCCGCCGGCGTACCCGGTCAGGCTGCCGTTGGTCCCCACCACCCGGTGGCAGGGGATGAACACGCTGAGGGGATTGCGCCCGACGGCGCCGCCGGCCGCGCGGGCGGCAGCGGAATCCGTGCCCAGCCGCCTCGCCGCCGCCCGGGCCACTTCGCCATAGGTCCGGACCTCGCCGTAGGGGATTTCGAGCAGCGCGTCCCACACCGCCCGCTGGTAGCGGGTGCCCTCCGGGGTAAGGGAGAGCCCCGCCGCTACCGGCTTCTCCCCGGCGAAATAGCGGTCCAGCCACTCTACGGCCAGCTCCAGCGCCTTTAGGCCCTCCCGCGGAACCAGGTTGGCCGCGCGCTTTCCGCCGAAATGCTTCTGCCCCTCCAGCCAGGCCCCAACCAGGCCTTCCCCGTCGCTGGCGAGGGTGATCCGCCCGATGGGCGATAAGTAATCCGACGTATACAGGGTCATGTTCTCCTCCTTGCTTGTTTCAGCGCGGTTTCCCGGCCGCCCGTTCAGGCCGGCGCGTTCCACAGGTTCATCACCGCGTAGCTGCGCCAGGGCCGCCACGCCTCCGCCAGCGCCAGCAGCTCTTTGGGGCTCCTCCCCGGCAGCGCCTGTTTGAGCCCCGCGTCCGCCGCCGGGAAGGCGTCCGGCCAGCCCATGGCGCGCATCGCCAGGTACTGGGCCGTCCAGTCCCCGACGCCACGGATTTCCTTCAGCTTCGCGATTTCCTTATCCGGGTCCGACGAGGCATCCAGCGTGAGTTCGCCCCGGGACAACGCGCCGGCCAGGCTGAAGATGCTGTCGGAGCGCGCGGAGAGGACGCCCAGGGCGCCCAGCCGCTCCCGGACCCCGCCGCCCAAGGCCAGGACGTCCTCCGCCTCCGGGAAGGCACGCGTCAGGCCGGGGTCCCCGGTTTCAACCGGCAAGCCAAGTTCCAGCGCCATCCGCCCGGCCAGGGTGTTGGCCGCCTTCATGGTGATTTGCTGCCCCAGCACCGCCCGGACCGCCATCTCGAAGGAATCGAAGCACCCCGGCACCCGGGTCCCCATCCGGCACAGCCCCGGGCGCAGCCGGTTCATCCCCGAAAGGGCCTGGTATACCGTGTCCGGCTCGCAGGACAAATCAAAGAGCCGCTTGACGCGGGAGAGCACCTGGGGAAGCGCCGGCACCAGCGCCTCGCTGACAGTGACGCCCAGGGCGTCCCGTCCCGGCAGGGAACGGACCCGCAGAAAGCCGGTCAGCGCCTGGCCGTTCCGGCCGCGCAGCCGGACCGTCCGCGCGTATTCCCCGTTTTCCACCTTCTCCACGCCCGGGATGGCGCGCCCCGCCAGGAAGCGGAGCACTTCCTCAAAAGGATAGGGCGGGCGGTAGCCCAGGGCCACCGTGACGCCCCGTCCGGGCGTCCCGCCCGATGACGCCTCCCTGCGCAGGGCGGTGGGGGAAAGCTGGTACTGCTTCCGGAACAGGCCGTTCATCCGGCGCACGCTGCCAAACCCCGCCGCCATCGCGACCTGCGTGACAGGCAATCCGGTCTCCGTCAGCAGGTTTTTCGCCAGCAGCAGCCGGCTGGCCTGCAGGTACTCGACCGGCGGGACGCCGAACGCCGCAATGAACAGCCGCCGCAGGTGGCGCGGGCTGTAGCCCAGCTTCTGGGCGACCGTGTCCAGGCTTTCCCCTTCCCCGGGCAGCTCCTCCATCAGCCGTGCCGCCCGGACAGCCGCCGCGTCCGCCTCACCCATTGGGGAACGCCCGGGCGCCAGTTCCGGCCTGCACAGCAGGCAGGGGCGGTATCCGTCCCGCTGCGCGGCGGCGGCCGACGCGTAGTACGCGCAGTTCTCCGGCTTGGCCAGCTTCGCGCGGCAGACGGGGCGGCAGTATACGCCGGTCGTCCGGATGCCGATGAAAAACCGTCCGTCAAACCGGCTGTCCTTGGCCTTGAAGGCCGCGTACAGTTCTGCGCTGTCCTTTCGCACGCCCCGTCCCCCTTTCCTTCCCTTCGCCCAAAGTATACCACCCGCGTCCGGCGTTTCCGGCCATTTTCGGACATGGTTTTCCGCCCGCACCCGCCTATAAGATTGAGCGGGGAAAGGCGCGAGCAGGCGGACGGAGAACAGCCCGCACCGGGCACACAGCGCAACTCGCGCGGAAAGGAACCGGAACGATCGACGTATACACGAACTTCGCCGGCAACACGGCGGAAGCCCTCGCCTACTACCAGAAAGCCTTCGGCGCCCCTGCCCCCTACGTCATGCACTTCTCGGACATGCCCAAGGAAGACCAGG
>JAPXQZ010000154.1:0-4597 GCA_033813835.1 Clostridia bacterium
TAAGGAATCCGATCAACCATACCGCCGTACAGACTCGCGGATGACCAGTTCCGGCTTCATGGACAGGGGATTGCGGAGGATTTCCCGGTCCTCTTCATCCATGTGGATGACCAACTGGGCGGCGCGCTGTGCCAGCATCGCGGCGGAGGTGTCCACGGTTGTGAGCCGGGGAAAGGTGATGTTATTGAGCGGAACGTTGTCAATCCCCACGACGGAGATGTTGTTGGGCACGTGTGCCCCGGCAGCCTTCAGGCCGGACATGACGCCGAACGCCATCATGTCATTCTGGCAGACGATGCCGGTATAGCGGTTGGGATGCTGCAGCACCTTCTCAGCCAGCGCATAGCCGGCTTCCAGTTCATACAGCCCGGTGGAGGACTCCGCCTCCTCTCCGACGATGAAAATATTCTCGAAGGAGAAGGGCAGCGCGTGCTTTTCAATCGCAAACCTGCAGCCGTCCAGGGTCAGCCGGCGGCTTTGATAGTGCTTTAGCGGCGTTGTGATAAAGGCGATGGAGCGATGCCCCTGGGACAGCAGATACTCCGTTGCGATGCGGCCGGCTTCGAAGCGGTTGACCTTCGCGTTGAGGATGTCGGGATGATCCGGGAAGTTGGACTCGAACACGCAGGCGAAGCCGCCCAGGTCCATGTACTGGTGCAGCGTTTCCGGAGAGTCGTCAACGGACATCAGCAGCAGGGAGCCGATCTTCTTCTGGATCAGGCTGTTGATCAGCTGCCGCTCTAAAACCGGGCTGCGATGCGAATTCATAATGAAGGTGGCGTGCTCCTCCCGGTTGGCCACCTGCTCGATCCCCGTGATGATCTGCAGGTAACTGGGGTTCTGGAAGGTGGGCACAATCACGCCTAGGAAGGGGTTTTGCTCCGTTACCAGCATGCGCTTTTTCAGGTTGTCGGAATAGCCTAGTTTCGCCGCTGCGTTCAGGATGCGGGTTCTCATGTCCGAGCTGACTGGATACTTGCTTGCGCTAAGCACCCGGGAGGCTGTGGCGACGGAGCAGCCCGCCTCGTTCGCTACGTCCGCGATGGTCAGTCCGTTGGCGTTTCTTTCCACTAAGATGTCCTCTGCTTTCTTCAACTCTGGGGACGATAGTAATATATCACCGATTCCGGAAAATAGCAACGTTTTCATTGCTTAGCAGAAAATATTCTTACAAGATGTATGAACAGGGTAAAAAAGCAATGATAAATGCATCACAGGAAAAAATAATTATCATTTTACTGTTTACAAACCCGTTTGGGTGAAGTATACTCACTCTGCAATCGGGAAAGAAACCGAAAACGTTCCAGGATGAAAGCAAGAACGATCGGCTGACCGCCGGAAGAAGTTGGAAGGAAGAAACCATGAAAAAGAATCTCGCCGCCCTGATGATCCTGAGCATCCTCCTGACCGCCCTGATTCCCTCCCTGGCCCTGGCGGCCTCCGCTCCGGCATCCGGCAGGCTGATGCTGTACTCCTCCCTTCCGGCGATGCAGCTGGACATGATGGTGGACATGTTCAACGACAAGTACCCGGGCGTGACGGTGGACGTGTTCTCCGCGAGCGGCGACGACGTGATGGCCCGCGTCCGGGAAGAGGCGGCTGCGCCGGCGGGCGACCTGGTGCTGGGCGGCGGCCTGGCGGCCTTCCAGTCGGCGGAGGGCCTGCTGAGCGCCTACACGACGCCCAACGCGAAGGCCTTCCATGAGCAGTACCTGAACGAGAGCGCGGCGTACACGCCCATCCAGCTGCACGTGAGCGCGCTGATCGTGAACAACAGACTGGCGCGCGAGCTGGGCGTGAAGGTGGTCGGCTGGGAGTCCTTGAAGGACGAGCGCCTGACGGGCCGCCTGGTGTACATGGATCCCTCGGCCTCTTCTCCGGACGCGCAGCAGGCGGCGTTTGTGAACGGTTTTGCCCGGTCTGTGAACGTGACCTCCCCCTCGGCTCCGTCCTTCGTGCTCAACGCGGTGACGGCGGGTCAGTACGCGGTGGGGATCATCAGCGAGGAGAAGGCGATTGAACGGAGGCTGTCCGGCGCGGACCTGGGCGTGGTGTACGCGAAGGAAGGTGTCGCGATGGGCGCGTCTTACGCGGGGATCGTGTCCGGGGCGCAGGACGAGGCGAACGCGAAGCTGTTCCTGGATTTCATCACCTCCCGTGCGTACCAGCAGGCGGCTGCGGACCAGCTTCACCAGCGTTCAATCCGGCGGGACGTGGACTTTGGCCTGAAGGGCATCGCGTCGACGAAGGAACTGAAGGCGCTGAACTACGAAGGTCTGGCGGGGCTGGAGGTGGCGAACGTCGCCGCCTGGAACCGCTGAGGCCAGGCCGGGGCGCCTGGGCGCCAGGAATCATCCCTGACAAAACCCCGCCGCCGCGTGTGTCACGCGGCGGCGGTTGCATTGGGAGAGCCTGATAACAGTTCTCTATTGACCTTTAGCATTCCATGCTGATCTCACATCGAATGATCGTCTTCATTTTGATTAGCTTAAGAGGCATCATCCTGTAAGCTCCAATAATGCTTGATGGTTGACGGACCTGGTGCGGAAGAATTCTTTCATGAATGGATAAGCGTTTGAGAACTTCCTTGTCGGCCGCCGGTATACCCGGTGTTGATTTCTTTCCCGTGCTGATTGGGGGGCGATGGATGGCTAAGCGGACTTCAGGCTGTATACGCGGTGTCTCCATCCTTTGTCAGCAAATATGGAAATGGCGTGGAATCATGGATTGATTTTGTTTTCCTATTCGATGGATACACGCCGGCGCATTGAAGCGATGGTTCTTAATTGGTTATTATAGTAAGAAGCGGTTGCCCCAACGTTATTCTTTCGCCATGAACCTTCCGGTGGAAAACCGGTTCCGCATATTCGCTCAGGGTGCGGGATTCCCCACGTGTCGAATGACGGCAGGTATAGTCGATACCAGCCAAGGGTTTTCGATGCGTTCCGGTTCAATGCATGAATATAAGCGTGTGAAGCAGCCAGAATCCCTGGCATTCGAGAACTGCAGGCAGTCTGTAATACAAGTGAAATAAAAAATATATTATTTCTTAAAATAATCTATAGACATTTTCTTGAGTACGGTTTACAATAAAACGCGCTTACTTTTGATTGGAAGCATGTGAGGTATGATATGGCAAAATGCAAGATACTGACAAATTCGGTTTCGGATCTTTCGCCCGAGCTTGCGGCGGCGTATGACGTTCACGTGATTCCGGACGTCATTCTGTTCAAAGGCCGTGAATACTTAAACAACATCGATATCCAGCCGCGGCAGCTGTACGACATGATCCGGGGGGATCCGGTTCTTCCGTCCACCTCGCACCCCAATCTATTCACATATACCGAGCACTTTTACAAATTCACGGATTACGAGGAAATCCTTTGTATAATCGTATCCACAAAGATGTCGGGTTCTTATGATACGGCGATGCAGGCTGTCCGGATGATGGAGGAGGACGGGTGCAAAACCCGGATATACCCCTACGATTCACTTAACGCGTCCTATGGGATGGCGCTCCAGGTCATCAGGGCGGCGGAGTTGGCCAGGGAAGGCCTGGGAGCGGAGGAAATCATCAGGGAACTGGATCGGTTCCGGGGCCGGGTCGGCGCATATTTCTGCATGAAAACCCTGGAGAACGCGCGCAAAGGCGGGAGAATCGGCGAAGTCAAGTGCCTGACCGCCGACTTGTTGGGCATCAAGCCGGTCCTGGCGTTTCAGGAAGGGACAATCCGGGATCTGAATCTGACGCGCAGCTTTGACAAAGCTCTGATGCGTATCTTCAGGTACTATCAGGAACGGGCGAAGAAAGGAGGGCTGGTTTTTGTCTGCCACGGGAATAATGAGTCCGCCGCGATGCAGATGAAAGAGTGGGTCACGCAGTTTGACCCCGCCGCCGATGTGCGCGTCGAATGGATTGGCGCCGTCATCGGCATCTTTACGGGGGAAGGGACCATCGGCCTTGTGTTTGGCGAATGAGCACGCTGCCGGGCGTCATCCTCGCGTTTTTCGTGATGTTGGTTTCGGACCTCCTGAAACTCCGGGGGAGGCCAAGGTTGGGGAGCGCGGCTTTGCTGCTGGGAATGCTTCTGCTGGCGCTCTTTCTGGTTATTTCTGTATTTGAAGGCGGCTGGTTCGCGGTGTCGGTTCCACTGCGCGTCCTATTTTTCCTGGTGGCGGGGTTCGCCGGCGTCATGCTGGTGGTTTCGCTCTTCGTATCGCTCCCTGCGAAGGGAACCTACCTGGCCGCCACTTCCCAGACGACCTTGCAGGATCAGGGGATGTACGCGCTATGCCGCCACCCCGCCGCGCTTTGGCTGCCGCTTCTGCTGCTTGGCGCCGCGGCCGGGCTGGGCAACCGGGGGCTGATGACGGCCGGGGGCGTCGCTTCTCTGATGAATATCGCGTATGTATGGCTTCAGGACGCCATTGTGTTCCCCCGAACAATCCCCGGTTACCAGGAATACCGTCGGCGCGTCCCCTTCCTCGTCCCGACGCGGTCCAGCATCAGCAATGCCCTTGCCAAACAGGCAGGCCGGGAGTAAAGCATGCGATTTGAGACAAAGCTCCGGAAAGAACCGCAAGAGCAGTTATGGAA
>JAPXQZ010000155.1:0-4583 GCA_033813835.1 Clostridia bacterium
GTTAAAGGCTCTCTGCTGCTGAAAACCACCCGCGGCGACTACCTGACGATTGATGAGTACAAGGCGCGCAACGGCGGCAAAGCGGAGAAAAAAGCGTACTATACCACGGATGCCGCGCGCCAGGCGGCCAGCATCGCGCCTTTTGAGAAGCGGGACATCGACGTCGCGGTGATGGACACGCTCATCGACGCGAACTTCATGTCCTTCCTGGAGTATTCCGGCGGCGCAGAACTGGATTTCCTGCGCGTGGACGCGGACGTGAAGGGGCTGAAGGAGGACAGCGAGGAAGGTGCCGGAATCGACCGGGAGAAGCTGGAGAAGCGCGCCCGTGACGTACTGGGCATACCCGATCTGACCGTCCAGCTGGAGGCGCTCAGCGACCGGGAAATTCCCGGGATGCTGACGGAAGACGAACAGCTGCGCCGCTACAAGGAGATGAGCCGGATTTACGGGGACAAGCACCCATTCCCGGAACGCTATACCCTTGTGCTCAACCGCTTGAACCCTTCGGTTGCCGCCATCGCAGCCATGGAGGAGGACGAGCGGCAGGCGCTGCTCATCGCCCAGGTGTTCGACCTGGCGCGCCTGTCCTCCCGGCCGCTGGAGGGGGACGAACTCAAGGCGTTCATGAAACGCAGCAACGTCCTCATTGACCTGCTTGCCCATTCCGATGACAATGGGAAGAATGAGGGGAATACCCATGAAGAGGGTACCGCTGGGTAAGACCGGTTTCCAGGTTTCTCCCATCATTTACGCCGGCATCGTCAGCATGGACGTGCCTCAAGCAGACTCCGACCGTTACGTGGCCGCCTCGATCGACGCGGGGGTTAACTATTTCGACGTCGCCCCCAGCTACGGAAGCGCGGAGGTCACCCTGGGCCCTTCCCTGGAGCCGTACCGCAAGGACGTATACCTGGCCTGCAAAACCACCTGCCGCGGGAAAGCGGAAGCGGAAAAGGAGCTGCGCGCGTCCCTGAAAAACCTCCGGACCGACTGGTTTGACCTTTACCAGCTCCACGCCATGCGTACCCCGCAGGATGTGCAGGAAGCCTTTGCCCCGGACGGGACGATGGAACTGCTGGCCAGGCTCAGGCAGGAGGGCGTCATCCGGAAACTCGGCATCAGCGCGCACAGCGAGGAAGCGGCGCTGGAATGCCTGCGGCTATATCCCTTTGACTCGGTGATGTTTCCGGTGAACTGGATGCTGTCCATCGGCCAGGGCATCGGCGGACGGCTGGTCGCGGCCAAAGCTGCATACGGGTTTGGCCTGCTGGGCATCAAGAGCATCATCGAGCGCGCCTGGAAGGACGAGGCGGAGCGGGAGGCGTCTTCCTGGCCGAAATCCTGGTGCAAGCCCTTTGACGCCGAGGATAAAGACCTGCGCCTGGCCGCGATGCGCTTTGCCTTTCACCTGGGCGCGGACGTGCTCATCCCGCCCGGCAACTGGGAATGCCAGTCCTTCATGGCGGCGCATGCCGAAGAAGCCCTCGATACCCTTTATTCACAGGGTGACAGGAAATTGCTGGCGGCGCATTTTGAAAAAGTCAAAGCTCAGCCTTTCTTCCAAAAAGACGAGGGCGGCTGGACCGCCTAAAAAGCGGCAGATGAAACGCCGGGGCGGCCAAACGGCCGCCCCGGGTGCATCATGCGGCGGCTTTCATCCTCCCCGGATAATGCGCATGAAGAAACCATCGTTGCGGAACAGGGACGCGACGGCGCTGGTCGACAGGTAATCGGTGAACTGGTTATCCGGCACGACAACCTGGATGAGCGGGAACAGCAGCACCAGCAGATAGCAGATAACCGCGCCCCGCGCCAGGCCGAACAAGCCGCCGACCAGCCAGTCCATCTGCCGCAATATGGGGAACTCGAACACGTGCCGAACCAGCGAGGTGAGCAGCATCCAGATGAGATAGGCGGCCAGGCAGCAGGCCAGGAAACACAGGATGCTGATGCCGGCCTGCACCACGGTGTTGGACACGTACTCGTTTACCGTGGCCAGGCCTTTCCCGGAAAAAGCCTGGGTCAGGATGTTGTCTTTCAGCGCGCTTTCAATCGGCACGGGCAGGGACACGCTGTTGAGCACCGTCTCCAGCACGTTGCCGCTCACGCCGCTGACAGGCGCCCGGGCCAGCTCGTAATCGCCCACCCGCGCGACGGCATCGGAGTAATTGGCCAGAACCCCCGTTACGGACTGGTTGGCGGACAGAAGCGCCGTCAGCCGCGGACCGAACACCAGCCCTGCCAGGATGGACACCCCCAGCCCCAGCAGGCTGGAAATGGATTGGATGAACCCGTGGTAGAACCCGTAAACCACGCTGATGACAAGCACGAACAGCAGGATTCCATCGATGACGTTCAAGGCGCCTCCTCCGTTTTCATGGCTGGGAAATTAAGAAGACGTCCGCCCCCGAACTGACCAGCGCCGCGCCGCTGGACAGGCGCCCGATAAAGCCGGTCACCGGCTGCTTGAGGCCCAGCTTCAGCGCTGAGAAACGCTGCGCGTTGATTTCCGCCCGGTAGAGCGTGTCCGCTGAAACCGCGAAGATCGTCGCCCCCTTCAGCCAAGCGCCGACGCAATTGTCCGGCAGCGTGTAGCGGCTGTCCCGTTTGCCGCTGGTCAGGACGCGAAGCTCCGTAATCTGCTGCTCCTGCTCCGTTTGCATCGCGGGGGCGAACAGCATCAGCGCATCGCCGGGGCCAGTCACGGCGTCCACCAGCTGCCAGCCGTAAACCAGCTGCTTGGAAAAGGGGTCGACGGTTCCCCGGTAATCATACAGGTTCAGGTCGCGCGTATTGATGACGTGCAGTTTTTGACCGGAGTAAAGAACCTTGTAGGTCAATTCCTCGCCCAGGTCCACCTCTCCCGTGTTCATGGCGCCGACGCGGTAGATGTTCATGATGGTGACGGGAGCGATGCCGTAAACGTCCAGCGCCGTCGTCCACAGGTAATTGCCGTTCTCGAAGAAGTCCAGGTCCAGGATTTGCTTGTCGGCGTAGGCGACCGTCTCCGAGTCCACCGCCATGCCGCTTGTATCCTTGACCAGCAGCGTCGGGCTGAAGCCCTCGCCGACCACCGCGGCGACGTATTGCCTGCCGGGCTTGGCAAACTGGATGGATTCTGGCAGCCGATCGTTGTAGGTTGCCCGGCCGTTCCTGTCCAGGATATGCAGGTGTGCGCCGATCCAGGCAGCGACGACGCTGTCGCTGGCGGTAAACCGCGCGCCGGGACCCAGCGCGTATTTCCACTGCTCCGTGCCGTTCGCGTTGAGGCAGAACAGGGTCGTCCCGTCGTAATACAGAACCTTGTCCCCGAAGGGCGTGACCTGCTGAGATACGACGCAGCGCAGTTTGCGGACAGCCAGCCCGCGGGATCCGCCGCCAAAGGCGCCCAGCACGTACAGGAAAAGCAGCGCCGCGACCAGAATCGCCGACATCGCAAGCAGAAACCTGAAACGGTTGCCGCGTTCGCCGCCGCGCTGCATGAAAGCCCTCCCCGCATGAAATCAAGGGGATTATAATCGCCGCCGACCGGATGGTCAAACCGGACGGCGTTTGCTCAACCCTCGCGGAGGATTTCCTCCTGGACGCCCAGGCTGATTTCGAAGACGCGCCGGTACAATGCCTCAAGGCGTTCGCGGTGCCGCGGGGGAACCTCCCCGCGCAGCCGCGTCAGCACGGCTTTTTCCCGCTCCGGCTGGAAAACCTCCACGTTCCGGTCCGCCTTCCAGCGCGCGATACGCTCCGCGATTTCGAGACGCCTCACAAACAGGTCCGCGATCTGGCTGTCCAGTAAATCCAGCTCTTCCCGGTATTGCTTCAGTTCCATGCTGCCTCCTTGAATCGCGGACGCCCCCGGCTCCGCCGCCGTCATGGATTTTCTTCCGCCGGAACCTGCTCCTGCGGCTCATATAGCCAGTATCCCGCCAGGAAATCCAGCCGCCGGGAAACGAAATTGTGCAGATACGCGATATTCTCGGGATAGTCCTTCCCGGAGCGCACTTTCGTCGTGCCGCTGTTGAAAATCGGATACCGGACAAAATTCATATCCGCGGATGCGCGGATTTCATCCGCATACTCCTGAATCGTCAACAACCCGGAAGCAGCGTTGCCCCGTCCCGCCAAATCCCGGAGGCCGGGCAGGAAATCCTCCCGGAACGCCTTGACCACCGCAGCCCTGAAATCCATCTGCTTAAAGAGGGCTGGAAACCAATAATACGGCTCGCCGCGATCCACGTTGGTTACAAAAAACTGGGGGTTGACCATCATCTGGTTCCGGCTGGTCGCGTAGTTTCCCAGCGCGATGTCATAATCCCAGGCTGGGCCGCAGAACGCCAGGGTGCTTTGGCTGTCCGCCGGCTTGTAAAAGAACAGGCTGCTGCGGTTGCCGTCGTAGTTCTTGGTGATTTCCTCGACCAGGTATTTTTTCGCGAGGGATTCAAGGTTGACAAATTCACTGTAGTGCTTTTTACTGACCGGGTCGATGCCGTCCGGAGAAAAGATGGCATTCTCAAATCCCTGCACCAGTTCGTATACGTAGTCCACCTGCCGCGGACCGGCGTGGGCTGGTTCCTTGATGATGA
>JAPXQZ010000156.1:0-4571 GCA_033813835.1 Clostridia bacterium
CCTCAGCGAGCTGGACGCGCGCAGGCGCGGGCGGCTTCTGATTATGCTGGACCGCAAGCAGACCCTGATGACCTGCACGGATTTGGCGGGGCTCAAGGACGTCAGCCCTGCCTGCGTGCTGACGGTTCGGGAGGGGATGGTATCCGGCACCTGAGGCGTGTCAGCCGGGCAGGCGAAGCACAGCCTGCCGCCATTCTCCCAGATATTCCGCGGCGCTCGACGGCCTTTGCGCAGGCCGCGGGCGGACAGCCCGGGCTGCAAGCGAGTGTAGCGATTCCGCCCCTTCCCAGCTCTTCAGGTCCAGGGCGTTTCTGTCGCCGAAAAAAGTGAAGGCCAGCGCGCCCTGCGCGTATACGTTGATGGATTCGTCCAGTTTCGCGCCCGGTATATAGCCCTCGGGCGGCAAGTACCATGGCGAGCCGGGGAGCTTCGGGTAAGGTGTCCGCGCTGGCATTTGCATAAAACGGGAAACCGAGCAGAATATCAGGTTCTGACGGGAAAAATCCACCAGAATCTTTTCATCGTAGACGCCCCCGGCGACGTAATCCCGCCCGGCTGCCAGCGCGAAAAAATCCGCGAGCTTGTCGTATAAAAGCAGGCGCGTTCCTAAGGGAAGCCTGCGGAAGGCGTCCATATGCACCTGCAGCGGCCCCAGCGCATACCCTTCAAACCAGGGAAATACCAGCCCAAAGCCGTTATCGGTCTCAAAGCGCTCCAGGACGGGGCTCAGGCAGGGGTGGCGCAGTTTGTCATGCAGCAGGGCTGTGTTCATCAGGGTTTCAACAGCCCTTTGCGGTTCCCCTGCGTACTGCGGCGGGCGCGCGCCGGCGTACTTCACGAACAGCCTGCGCCCGGCTTTTTCGACACCGAAGCAGAGATTCCCGGTGATGAGCCCGTCAAAGACACAAAAGACGCGCCCATATCCCTTGAGCCATCCCAGGTCGTGGGGCGCTTTCAGCCGCAGGGGCAACCCATCCAGTTCCACGGTCAGCATTTTTTTGGCCTTCCGTTGTCGTTACCGGTCAAAGTGACGATGAACCCCTTTCATGGCAATTATACGGCCCGCTGTTGAACGGGTCAAACTTCGTCCGGACCGGCGGCCTGGGGCAGATTGGAATGTTTGATGGTACGCCTTCCGGGTATGAACAACATATCACAGGAAGGAGGTTTCGACATGAGCTTTACATTGCCGGAACTAAAATATGCGTATAACGCGCTGGAGCCCCACATTGACGAGACCACGATGAGAATCCACCACACCAAGCACCACCAGGCCTACATCGACAACCTGAACAAGGCAATCGAAGGGACGGAGTGCGCGGGTTGGAGCATTGAGCAGATCATCCGGGATCTGGACAAGATTCCCGAGAAGATCAGGCAGGCGGTCCGGAACAACGGCGGCGGCCACTACAACCACACCCTCTTCTGGGAAATCATGGGCCCTGACGGCCAGGGAAAGCCCAAAGGCAAACTGGCGGAAGCCATCGGCGCAACTTTCGGCAGCTTTGAAGCGTTCCAGGAAGCGATGGAGACCGCGGGCAAAACCCAGTTCGGTTCCGGCTGGGCCTGGCTGACCGTCAAGGACGGGAAGCTGGCTGTCGAGAAAACCCCCAACCAGGATTGCCCGCTCACCCTGGGCGCCACCCCGATTCTGGGCGTGGACGTATGGGAGCACGCCTATTACCTCAAATACCAGAACCGCCGGCCGGACTACCTAAAATCCTGGTGGAAGACGGTCAACTGGGACAAGGTCTCACAGCTGTATGAGAAGGCGCTGAAAGGCTGACCGGACTGCGACGCAAAAAGAGGCGGGAACGCGCGTTCCCGCCTCTTTACAGCTGCTCAATCGGACGCGTAGGGCATGACGGCGACGATTTCATCCTCAATGTAGACCAAGTAGTACAGGTTGCTGCCGCTCATCAGGTAATTGTCCATAAACGCCTGCGCGTCCGCCGCGCGGACGGGATTCTGTTTGTCGCCGAAATAGAACAGGCAGTTGGGCGCGGTCTTGTAACGGTAGAGGTAGACGGTATCGTTGACGAAGGTGGACAGGTTGGTCTTTCCCTGGTATTTGACCGTCACCAGATCCGCCGCGATGGTGGCGATTCCGTCCTGTACGTCAATCTGCGCGATATACCCGGCGGAAACGCGCGTCCTTCGCTCACTGGGGCGGCGCTGCAGATAGACGGTATAGGTATTCTGCGCTGTCAGCGCGTTGGCCGCGTCGTAGGCCGAGACGGTAATCAGGACGGTCTGCGGGTCATTGGTCAACTCAATAATCTGCGATTTCTGGCCGCTGGCGACCGCTTGGCCGTTGACGGTAATCCGCGCGGCGGGCGATGAAGCGGTCGGGGTGAAGGTAATGCGCGATACCCAGCTGGCGACTGTAAGAAGATAAGTATTTTGATATGGGTCAAACGTGGCGGGCAGCATCTTTCCGGTATTCGGCGCGTTATGTTCCAGCCCTGCCAGCAGCTCGGGCGGCAGCCCGGTCTGGGCCAGCGCGGAGGGGAGCGCTGCCATCAGGATGACGGCAAAGAGTACGCACATCTTTTTTCTCATAACGCTTCTCCTTTGGAAGTATTCAACAATTCAAACGTATCGGGCGCCTGTTTTCGTGCGCGGGTTCAGTTTCGGATGAACGCGTCGTAGATGGCGCGAACGGCGGGGCCAAGGTCGGGCTCGTTGACGCCGATGATGATCGACAGCTCGCTGGGCGCCTGGAACATCGTGCGGATGACGATCCCCTGCTCGGACACCGCGGTGAACAGGCGCGCGATGGTACCATGCTGCTTGAAGATGCCCGCGCCGACGCAGGCAACCAGGGCGATGCCTTCCTGTACGCTGATATGGTCCGGGTGGACGGCTGCTTCAATCTGTGCCAGAACCTGCTCCCGGACGTCCGCCAGGGACCGGGTGGGCACCATTGCGCACAAGGCATCGATGCCGGTGGGCAGGTGCTCGAAACTGATATGATGTTCCTCCAGCACGGACAGCACCTTCCGGCCAAAACCAACCTCGTCGTTCATCCGGGCTTTTTCGATGACAATGACGGAAAAGCCGGGTTTTCCGGCGATGCCGGTCACCGCGGGGACCTTCGCCTGGAAGCGGCTGCTGGACTGGATGATAGTGCCGGGATGCAGCGGGTCACGGGTATTGCGGATGCTGGTGGGGATGCCGGCGCGGCGGACGGGAAAGACCGCCTCCTCGTGCAGTACGGTGGCGCCCATATAGCTCAATTCCCGCAGTTCCCGGTAGGTGAGAAAGGCAATATAGCTGGCGTCGGGGATGATGCGGGGGTCCGCGCTGCGGAAACCCGTAACGTCCGTCCAGTTTTCATACAGGTCCGCGTCCGCCGCGGCGGCAGCCAGCGCCCCGGATACGTCGCTTCCGCCGCGGGAGAAAACGCGGATATTCCCTTGTGAATCCGCGCCGTAAAACCCGGGCAGAACGGCCATGGGGTGCCGGAGCAGCGCCTCGTGCAGCAACGCGCCGGTTGTCTGGTCGTCCAGCCGGCCGTCTTCATAGAACCGCACGGTCTCCGCCGCGTCCAGGAAGGGGATGGATAACCACCTGGAAAACAGCAGGCCGCAGAGAAACTCCCCCCGGCTGGCCGCGAAATCACGGCTTGCGCTGTTTCGGATCGCTTGGAAAGCCTCGTCCATTTCCCGGCTAATGCAGCCGGGGACGCCAAGTTCTCCTGCGATTTCCTCAAATCGGCCCCGAATTGCCGTGAAGCGTTTCCCGGGGTCACCGCCTTCTAAAATGTCCCGGTGAGCGGAAAGCAGCAGGTCGGTGACTTTTTCATCCCCCTCATGGCGTTTCCCCGGCGCGCTCACGACGACGTAGCGTCGTTCCGGGTCGGAGGCAAGAATGTCTCTGACCTGTCGGAAACACTTCGCGTCCGCGAGCGAACTGCCGCCGAACTTGGCAACGATCATACAGGCGTCCTTTCAGCAGGCGTTCCGGCGGGCCAGGTCACGGCAACTGGTCGCCGCCGCGGCACCATCTGAGGTAGCGCAGGGCATGCCGCTGCCCGGCCATCTCCAGTTTTCCGCGGTACACGGGGTCGTGGAAGCCCTCGACACTGATATCCCCTGCGTAACCGTTCAACCTGAGGATGGACAGGATATCCTGCCAGTCGCAGTCCCCGAAACCGACGGTGCGCTGCGGCGCGTAACAATCCGTTTCGCACAGCACGCCCCCATCCTCAATGGCCCGGCGGTCGACACTGGCGTCCTTCCCGTGCACGTGAATGATTTTGGGCGCCCATTTGCGAAGCTGGGCAATCGGGTCGATCAGCTGGATCATCTGGTGCGCGGGTTCCCATTCCAGGCCCAGGGCGTCGGAAGGAACCTCGTTGAAAATAACCTCCCACGCCCTGGGGTTAATGGCGATATTGCAGGTCGCCCGCTGCCAGGTGCCGCCCATCGGGCAGTTTTCCAGCGCGATGCGGATGCCCCTGTCCTCCGCCCGCTTGCAAAGCTTGCGGAAAACGGCGCCAAAGCGCTTGAAGGATGCGTCGACCGGCTGGCCCTCCAAGGCGCCGGCGAAGGTGGACACCATTTTGG
>JAPXQZ010000157.1:0-4511 GCA_033813835.1 Clostridia bacterium
GCAGAAGTGACTGGCAATCCATGCCGCAGGCCCGCTTCCTCCGTTGGATGCGGGAGGGTTTCCCGGGGCTAGACAACCGGATTGAGGCATCCCTCGAGCAGGGCGCGGCGGAAAACGCGACCATGGAACCCCTGCTTGAGCGGCAGCGGGAGATGACCGACACCCGCAGGCACGAGCGGGACCTGGCACTGGACCGGATGGCCCAATATGATTTCACCCAGTGGGCGCGCACGCGCGGCCGCAAGCTCATCTCCCGGCTCTACGTTCTTTTGGCGCTGCTGCTGGGCGCGCTGATGATTTTCTTCCTGTTGGAAACGGTGGCCAAAATGCCGCGCTTCGGCGCAGCCGACACGCCCGGCAGCAACGTTGTCACCCAGCGCTATATCGAGCGAGGGCTTGAGGAAACGGGCGCCGTCAACATTGTCGCGGGGATGATTCTGGACTATCGTGCCTTTGACACCCTTGGGGAAAGCACCGTGCTGTTTATCGCCGCCTGTGCTGTGTTGATTCTGCTGCGCATCGATAAGGACAGCCAAGGCTTGCCGATCATGGAGCAGATTGCCGAGGACGCGGAAGACAGGCACTATGAACCGAAGAACGACCGCATCCTCCAGGCCAGCGCCAAGCTGCTGACCCCGGTGGTGCTGCTGTTTGGCGTATATATCATCCTCAACGGCCACCTGTCCCCCGGGGGCGGCTTTTCGGGCGGGGCTATTCTCTCCTCCGGGCTGATTTTGTACCTGAACGCTTTTGGGTTTGAAAAGTCCAAGCGCTTCTTCCGCTACGAAACCTTCAAGTGGGTCAGCTTCTGCGCCCTGCTCTTCTATGGGCTTGCGAAAGCCTACTCGTTTTACTGCGGTGCGAATCACCTGGAGTCCGGAATCCCCCTCGGCGCCCCCGGCGCAATCCTGTCCGGCGGTCTGATTATGCCGCTGAACATCGCGGTGGGCATGGTGGTTGCCTGCACGATGTACATCTTCTACGCCCTTTTCCGCAAGGGCGGTCTTTAAGAGGCGCCGCATGCTGCAACTGCTGTACGAGAACCTGGAACAAGCTGTCGCGGTCATCCTCTTCGGCATCGGCTTTGGCATCCTGTTGCTGCAGCGCAACCTGATCCGTAAAATCATCGGGCTGAACATTATGGACACCGCCATCTACCTGTTTCTGGCCTCCATGGGCTACATCCACGGCAGGAAGGCGCCCATTGTGGTGGACGGGGTCACAGACGTAGCCCAATACATCAACCCCATCCCCGCCGGGCTGGTCCTGACCGGGATAGTCGTGTCCGTCAGCTTCACAGCAATCATGCTGGCGCTGGCTGTGCGCCTGTATCGGCGTTACAGGACGCTGGACATCGACCAGATCTCACTTCTGGCCAAGTCGGAGGGCGATTGATGAGCATCGCGCAGAATTTCCCCTTTTTCGCCATCATGCTGTGCATGGTTTCAGGTGTCGTGACCTCCGTACTCAAACCGCGTGCCGCCCTCCTGACCACTCTTTTCGTCCTTGGAAGCGTTCTACTGCTCAACGCGGGAACGCTGGCCATGACCCTTAGGCTGGAGCAGGCGTACACGTTCATGATGGGGCATTTCCCCGCGCCGTGGGGCAATGAAATCCGCATCGGCAGCCTGGAAGCGCTGATGGCGACCGGGCTGTCCCTGGTGCTTTTCTTCTCCATGCTCGCGGGGCACGCGCGGCTGCCCGCGCTGGTCACCCCTCAGAAGACGAACCTCTACTACATCATG
Source organism: Clostridia bacterium (assembly GCA_033813835.1). Classification (GTDB taxonomy): domain Bacteria; phylum Bacillota; class Clostridia; order Christensenellales; family Aristaeellaceae; genus UBA6115. The sequence goes on from JAPXQZ010000157.1 coordinate 1,746, forward strand.
GTCGACCTGGCGATGGCTGCGACGCTGGTGATGATTTACACCAACGACCTGTTCACAGCCTATGTGTTCATCGAAATCATGACCATCTCCTCCTGCGCGCTGATCATCGTGCGCCAGCACGGCCACACGCTGGTGGCCGCCACCCGCTACATGGTGATGAACCTGCTGGCCTCTGGCCTGGTGTTGCTGGGCATTTCGATGCTGTACGGCATCACGGGACACCTGCTGATGGAGCCGCTGAACCAATCCGTCAGGGTCATCTACGAAAGCGGCCAGTACCGGGAGGTGCTCACCGTCGTCGTCGCGCTGGTGACCATCAGCCTGGGCATCAAAAGCGCGATGTTCCCCTTCCACGCCTGGGCGCCGGATGCCTATTCCTTCGCGCCGGCGCTGAGCAGCTCGGTGCTCAGCGGCATCGTCAGCAAGGCTTATCTCTTCCTGTTGATCAAGTTTTTCTGGCGTGTCATCGGCATCGATATCATCCAGTCGCAACTAATCAGCACCTTCCTGTTCTATTGCGGCATCGGCGGTATGCTGGTCGCCTCCGTTCTCGCCATCAGCCAACGGGATATCCGGCGGATGGTCGCCTACTCCTCCGTGGCACAGGTCAGCTATGTGTACATCGGCATCGGCATGGGCACCATGGCCGGCGTGACGGCCGCCCTGTTTCAGATGCTGGCCCATTCCGCGGCAAAGCCGCTGTTGTTTCTTTCCACAGGAGAACTGGTACGCGTGTCGGGCGACCACAAGCGGTTCCATTACCTCCACGGCGCGGGTTACCGCAACGTGCTGGCCGGCGTTGTGTTCACCTTCAGCGCCATGAGCATGGTGGGCATCCCCTTTACCGGCGGGTTCATCGCCAAGCTGCAGATCGCCCTGGCCAGCATGCCGTTCAGGGGCGCGACCCGGACCTTGGTACTGGTGTCCCTGGCCGTCAGCACCTTGCTCAATGCCGTTTACTTTCTGCATACCGTCGTTTCCATCTACCGCAAGGCCCCCGACATCGAGTACCCCCAGGAGACTCGCCTGCCCCGGCATGCCGCCGTCGCGCTGGTGATTTCGATGTTGATGGTTCTTTATCTCGGCGTTGGTTCTGGGCCCATCATCCGTTTGATTGAAGCCGGAATGAGAATGTTTACCTAAGGAGGAATGCCAGAAATGGAAGGGATGCTGCTGCTGATTGCCATCCTTCTGCCCGCGGCCGGGGCGCTGATGCTGACACTGATGCCCTGGATCAACGAAAGCAGGGGGGACCGCTGCCTGTTCGTCGGCGCGATTTTGGTGATGGAATGCATTGTGGTCGCGCTCGTTGGGCTGGAAGGACAGGTGACCCTCGTGCTCTTTGAAATGACCGAGCAATTGCCCATCGCGCTTCGTTCTGACGGAACCAGCCGGATTTTTTCAGTGGTCATGGCGCTGATGTGGACGATCAGCGGCTTTTTCTCCTTCAGCTACATGAAACATGAGCAAAACGAGAAAACCTATTACGCCTTCTACCTGATGACGCTGGCTTCCCTGATGGCGCTGACGCTGTCCGGGACGATGGTCACAATGTACCTCTTCTTCGAGCTGATGACCTTCATCTCCGTGCCGATGGTGCTTCATACGCGCACCAAGGAAGCGGTCGCCGCTGGCATCAAGTACCTCATCTACTCAGTCGCGGGCGCGACGATGGGCCTGCTGGGCATCTTCATCCTGACACCCAACATTTCCAGCGCATATTTTGTCGAGGGCGGCTCTCTCCTCGCCGACTCGCTGACCATCTCCAAAGACGCGTTCCTGGTCGTCATTTTCATCACCCTGGTGGGTTTTGGCACCAAGGCGGGCATGTTCCCCATGCACGGATGGCTACCGACCGCCCACCCCGTGGCGCCCGCACCTGCCAGCGCGGTGCTCTCCGGCGTCATTACCAAAGCGGGCGTACTGTGCATCTTCCGCATGATTTTCTACGTGATCGGGCCTGATTTCATCCGGGGTACCTGGGTGCAGTGGGCGCTGCTCGGCTGCGCGTCTGTAACGGTCTTCATGGGATCGATGCTGGCGCTGCGTGAAAAGGTGCTGAAGAAACGCCTCGCGTATTCCAGTGTTTCCCAGGTCAGCTACGTGCTGTGCGGCCTGTACATGCTGGATACGATGGCCATGGACGGCGCGCTGCTGCAGCTGGTTTTCCACGCGCTGACCAAGGACGCCCTCTTCCTGTGCGCGGGCGCCATCATCTTCAAGACCGGGATCACCCATGTGGATGAGATGCGCGGTCTGGGCCGCCGCATGCCCTGGACCATGTGGATGTTTGCCATCTGCGCGATTTCGCTGGTGGGCATCCCGCCCTTGGGCGGCTTTATCGCGAAATGGTACATTGCCGAAGGCGCCCTGTCCACTGGCGCGCCGGTGTTCAGCTGGCTGGTTCCCATCATTCTGCTGATTTCAGCCATCCTGACCGCCGCCTACCTGCTGCCGCCCAGCGTCTCCGCCTTCTTTGGCGGAATGGGCGACGGAGAAGCCGTGACCGCGCTCCCCAAGGCAGAGCCCGGGCCGATGATGCTGGTGCCCATTTTCATCCTGTCCCTCGCCATCCTGATTCTGGGCATCTTCCCCAACTTCATGATTCAAGCCTTTACGAGCCTGGGCAACGCCCTGATGTGACGATGGGATGATATGGAAGGGTTGATACTCCTTGCCGCAGTCGCGCTCCCGATCGCCGCGGGCGCGCTCCTGCCCGTCCTCCGTTTTAAGGGCCGCGCGGCGCGCGACGCCTATATTCTCGGC
>JAPXQZ010000158.1:0-4469 GCA_033813835.1 Clostridia bacterium
GTCCAGCCGGTTGTGCGCCAGGATATCATGCAGCAGCGTCTCGTCCCCGGTATCCAGGTATTCGAAGTACCGCTTCGGGATTTCGCTTCCCAGCAGGTCGTCCGCCCGGGGCTCCCCGAAGATCATTTCTTCCACGCGGGAAAGCCCGCAATGCCCCAGGCGAAGCCTGTAGACCCGCCGCGCCGTGTGGAGCAGGTCTACGTGGGCATGTCCGGAAAAGTCTTCGCGGCAGCGGTTCATCACCATGCGGCCCCGTAGCAGCGGCAGGTCGAAGCTGGCGCCGTTGTAGGTGACCAGGCACCGACGGCGGTCCAGGACACCGAGGATTTCCTTGAGCATCAAGGGTTCCTGCGCGTAGTTGCGCATCAAAACCTGCCGGACGCGCAGCACCCCGTCCGCCACTTCGCCCAGTCCGGTTAAAAACGCCACCGTGCCCGCCCCATGGGAGAGTCCGGTGGTCTCCGTATCCAGAAACAGCAGATCCCGCGCGGCAAACGGTCCGTCTACCTTCCCGGCGCTGAGCAGGGACATCGTCTGGCTATTGAGCGAGGCATCCCGGTACTCCGCGAGGGTATACGACGTCTCGACGACCAGGCAGTCAGGCGATCCTTCCGCCTTCGGCCGGGTTGGCGGGGCGGGGTGCAGGCTGTTTAACTTGTCGTAGAGGGAGGGCATGCTTCAGTCGCCCGTCTCCGGGTACAGACTGGTTTCCTCGTCCGTATCCACCCGTGGCCCCGCGGTCGGCCTGGGCGTCGGGTAGGCGTACCATAGCGCCTGTTCATAGCTGGTTCCCTCCGGCAGGAAAGGGGCGGTGGCTTCGCGCAGCCGTTCGTCCTGCTCGCTGGCCGTCGCGCCGGCAAGGGCCTGCAGGGCTTCCGGCGTCTCCCCGGTGGCAAGCGGCCCGATCAGGCCGACAAGCAGGGGATGGCTGGCGCCGGTCAGGACGTATTCGGGCAGCCGGGCGGCTGCCGTCAGATAGGTCTCCAGCGGAATGTCCAGCTGAAAAATCGCCGTCGCGTGCGCGATGCCGACGTAACGGATGTGCCAGGGCTCCGCGCTGTAGCCCGTTATCGCGCGCCAGCCTTCCTTGTAGCGGAGGATGAAACCGAAGCGGTGGGCGTTCTGCGCCACCCAGCGGCCCTCTTCGGTGTTGCCGAAGTTGGCGTTGAGGTTGAGCTCCGAGGGCGCCTGCACGTCCATCGCCAGCCCCAGTTGGTGTTCGCTGCTGCCGGGCGGTGCCACGCGGCGCTCCGCTTTTTCGCGGCTGCCCACCTCCTGTACCTTGCTGTTGTACAGGATCTGCTGGATGCCGAAACTGCGGTAGCCGGACGCGGCGAACAGGGTATATCCCGCCTCCTGGAAGGCCGCGCGGAACATGTTTTCCAGCGCTTCCGCGGCGCTTTTCCGCATCAGGATGCGGTCCTTCAGGCTGGCCTTGCGCGTCCCCACGCGGGGCGCCACCAGATCCTCCGGTTCATAGGCCTTGCTGACACGGTGCTCGCGGTTGACCAGAAACAGCGCGCCTCCCAGCGAAAGGATGGCGGGCTGCGCCGAAGGCGGCGGCGAGGGCAGCGGCAGGGCGGTCTGCGCGCCGCCTCCAATCGCCGTCAAGAGCAGGCAGACAGCCAGCGCCGCCAGCGAAGCGTGCTTCAGGAAACCGGGGTTACGGGCCAATGGACACCTCCGTATCCTCCTCCCCATCCGCCGGCGCGATTTCCACAACCGGCGGCGGCGCGTTGAGCTGGCGGACCAGCTCCTGGAAGTTTCCTCCAGCCTCCTCGTACGCCGCAATGGCGGCCTTGTACTCCGGAACGAACTCCTCCATCGCCAGCCGATGCTCCATAATATATTGGGCAGCCTCCCGGCCGACGTAGCGCAGGTGCCAGGGCTCGTAGATGATGCCGGTTATCTGCTGCTTCTCCGGCAGGTAACGGATGATGAATCCGAAGCGGGCGCAGTTGGCCTCCATCCACCGGGCTTCCGCCGTATCCCCGAACGCGGGCGTCATGCCGTCCTTCAAGGACCATTCCCGGTTGAGCACGTCCACGCCCAGGCCGGTCTGGTGATCCGAGGTGCCCGGCCTGGCGACGACACCGTCGTCCCGGCCATAGCGCTCCAGGCGGTTCTGGTACATGGTGTTCTGCGTCTGGTAGTTGCGGTAGGAGCTCTTCACAAATAGCTCAAGCCCTTCCGCTGCCGCCGCGTCAAACAGCGCCGCCAGTTCCGCCGCCGCCTCACGCCGTAGTTCGTGCGGCCCGGACACGGAGGGCAGTTTCAGCGGCACCAGGTTTTTGGGCGTAAAGTCAGCGCCCAGCGCCTCTTCCCGGTTGACCAGCGTCAGGTTCCCGTTCCGGTTTTCCAGAATCGCGGCTGATAAGGGATACGTCCACTCCGGTGCAGCGGCGTGCGCGGGCAGAATGGCTACCGCCAACAGCAGCAGGAGGGCTGCCGCAAACCATCTTTTACCGTTTTCCATCATCAAGATACGCTCCAAAGTGTTGTCGCATCAGCATCTCCACGTACGTTTCCAGGGGAACGTCCAGCCGGGTTACCGCTTCCGCGTGCTCCGCCCCCAGATAGCGGATATGCCAGGGTTCATCCGCGTAGCCGGTCACATTCGTCCAACGGGCCTGATAGCGGACGATGAAACCAAACCGCGGCGCGTTTTCCAGTAGCCACCGGCCCTCCCGGCTCCGGCCGAAAGCGCCGTTCAAGCCTCCGGCGCTCGCGCGGCTCACGTCCACCGCCAGCCCCAGCTGGTGCTCGCTGGCGCCGGGCGGGGCGACCAGCAGCTGCGCCGCCTTCGCGCCAACTGAAGAAACCTTTCTGTGGTAGATGGCGGCCTGGCGGGCGTAGCTGCGGTAGCCCGACACGGCGACAAGGCTGACGCCCGCTTCTTTCGCGGCTTCAAACAGCGCTTCCAGCGCGCCCGCCGCCTCCCTGCGCAGCATCAGCTCCCCAGCGGCCCTCCTGACTGCCGGCACCGTGAGGTCCGCCGGCTCGTAAGCCTGGGTCAGCCGGTAGGTGCGGTTGACAAGGTACAGGTTGCCTCCCAGGCTGGTTTCACGGACGATCGTGTCGGCTCCGAACTGGAACATCTGCGCCAGCAGAAGCAGCAGCGCGGCGGATCTCGCCATCATACCGGGGGATCCCTGAAAATCCCGGGATGCTGCGCCTTCAGCCGCCCCGCGGCGGCAACGCCCAGCCGGATGACCACCCGGGTGCCCTCATCCCCGTGCGTCTCTTCGACAATCCTGCCCTGTTTGCGCACCTCGCCCAAAAGGCCGTACTCCCCGAAGGGAACGAACAGGGCATAGCTTCGCTCCCGCTTGCGCAGCTCCCTGGCAATCGTGTCCAGCAGCGCGCCGATGCCCTCCCCCGTTTTCGCGGAGACCAGCAGCGCGCCGGGAGGTAGCCCCGAGAAACCGGCGGGCGCGGCGTCCGCCTTGTTGTATACCTCAATGCGCGGCTGCTCGGTGGCGCCCAGGTCCAAGAGCACGTCGTCCACCACCCTGCGCTGCTCCCGCGCTTCCGGGTTGGAGGCGTCAGAAACGATGACCAGCACGTCCGCCGAGAGCGCCTCGTCCAGCGTAGAGCGGAACGCCTCCACCAGGTCGGTGGGGAGTTTGCTGATGAAGCCGACTGAGTCGGTCAGGAGGAATTCATCCCCTTCCTTCAGGGTGATTTTGCGTGAAACGGTGTCTAGCGTCGCGAACAGCTGGTCCTTCACCAGCACATCGGCGCCGGAGAGGAGGTTGAGCAGGGTGGATTTGCCGGTGTTGGTGTAGCCGACCAGCGCGACGGCGGGCAGGTCTCCGCCCTGGCGGTTCTTGCGGCGAACGCCCCGCTGGCGTTCCAGCTCCTTCAGGTCGTCCTTGAGAACCTGGATGCGCCTGCGGATATGGCGGCGGTCCATCTCCAGCTTGCTCTCGCCGGGCCCCCGGGTGCCGATGCCGCCGGCCAGCCGGGACAGGGAGGCGCGGGCGCCGATCAAGCGGCTTGCCCTGTAATTGAGCTGCGCCAGGCTGACCTGCAGCTTGCCTTCGCTGCTGGTCGCGCGCTGCGCGAAAATATCCAGGATCAGGGTGGTGCGGTCGATGACGGGGATGGATACGATTTCCTCCAGGCGGCGGGCCTGCACCGCGGTCAGCTCGTCGTCCACAATCAGCAGGTTGGCGCCTTCCGCCTGCGCGTCCAGCGCGATTTCCTCTGCCTTCCCGGAGCCGATATACGTGGCGGGATCCGGCCTTGCTTTGGGCTGCAGCGCGCTGCCGACCACCAGGGCGCCCGCGCTATCCGCGAGCGCCTCCAGTTCCAGAAGGGACTGCTCGCTGTCCACGCTTACCAGATAGGCGCGCTCGCGCTCCTCCTGCGTTTCCTGTTCGCTGGCCGTCATCATCCGGTCGTTTCCGGCGACACGCTCCATCAGCCGCGGATCGTCAAGGGAAGCGGCATCCAGCGCCTCGACG
>JAPXQZ010000159.1:0-4447 GCA_033813835.1 Clostridia bacterium
CCAGGCCGAACATCGGGACGGAAAGCCCCAGGCTGTCCCGCGCGCGCAGGGCGAAGGCCAGTTGCTCCGGCCCGCCGTCGATGAGCATCAGGTCCGGCAGCGGCCAGGCGTCCTGAGCGGCCTGGGCGCGCTTCAGCCGGCGGAGGACGACCTCGTTCATGCTGGCGAAGTCGTTGGCGCCTTCCACCGTCTTGATGCGGAAGCGGCGGTATTCCCGGCGCGCCGGCTCGCCGTCCAGGAATACCACCATGCTGGCGACCGACTGGGCGCCCTGGGTGTTGGAGATGTCAAAACCCTCGATGCGCCGGGGTACGTCCTGCAGGTTCAGGGCGGCGGCCAGCTCGCGGCTGGCGCCTACGGTGCGCTCCAGCACCACCTGTTCCCGCGCGTTGCGCTTTTGCAGGGCGTCCCGCGCGTTTTGCAGGGCGTTGTCGACCAGTTTGCGCTTGTCTCCCCGCTGCGGCACCGTCAGGGTGACCGCGCCGCCCCGGCGGCCTCGCAGCCAGGCTTCCAGCGTTTCCGGATCGCTCAGGGCCTGCACGATGACCTCCCGCGCGGGCACGCGATCCTCATAAAACTGCTGCAGGAAGGCGTCCAGCACCTCGCTTTGGGGCTCCGCGCCTTCCCGGGGCAGGGAGAAGGCCTGGGCCTCCAGCATTTTGCCCCCGCGGATGAACAGCACCTGCGCCATGGCGTCCAGCCCGTCCTGGGCCAGGGCGACGACGTCCTGGTCGGCGCCGGAGGTCTGCAGCGCGTTTTGCTGCTCCATCAGCCCGCGGACGTCCCGGATGCTGTCGCGCAACTCCGCCGCGCGCTCGAACTGCAGTTCCTTTACCGCTTGCGCCATGTCCCTTTCCAGGCGCTCCACCACGGGTTTATAGCGGCCTTTCAAAAAAGCGATGACCTCGTCCACCAGCACCTGGTATTCCTCCTCCGACACCAGACCCGCGCAGGGGCCCAGGCACTGCCCCATCTCATAGTTGATGCAGGGGCGGCGGGATTTGCCCAGGGGGAACTTCAGGCTGCAGGTCCTCAGCGGAAAGGTGCGCCGCAGGATGCCGGTGACCTGGCGGATGGCGGAAGTACCGTAATAGGGGCCGAAATAGCGCGCCCCGTCCGGCTCCACCCTGCGGGCGACCGTCAGGCGCGGAAAGGGTTCGTTGACGCTGATGCGGATGTAGGGATAGTGCTTGTCATCCATCAGCTTGATGTTGTAGTAGGGGCGGTGCAGCTTGATGAGGTTACTCTCAAGCATTAACGCCTCCAGGTTGGTCGCCGCCAGGATGACGTCGAAATCGTCCACGCGATCCACCATGGCCTGCACCTTCATGCTGTGCGGCTGCGCGCCAAAATAGCCGCGGACACGGTTGGCGAGGTTGGAAGCCTTGCCCACGTAAATAATTTCGCCCTTGTCCTTCATCAGGTAGCAGCCGGGGCTGTCCGGCAACAGGGCGATTTTTTGCCGCAGGGTGTCGTTCATGGTTTCACGCCGGGAAGGATGCCCTCACGTCCCTTCGCCGGGGGCGTCCCAGCGCGCACGGATGACCGGGATGAGCCGGTTGGCCAGTTCCTCGTCCACCGGTTCGAAATCCTCGATTTCCTCTCCGTCCTCGCCGGTGGAGACCGCGACGCGCATGACGTAGAGGTTCCGCTGCCCTTCCTCTTCCGGCGCGGCGGCTTCCTCCTCCCGGTTTTCGAGCAGCACGTACTCCTCGCCGTTGTAGAAGAAGTATTTCAAAACCGCCAGCAGCAGGCGGTTGCCGTCCTCGTCCGTCCCCTCGACGACGTCCAGGCGTTCGTCTTCCGACATGGTTCGCTCCCTCCCTTCTTCCCCTTAATTATACCGGCCGGGGAGAAGCGTGGCAACCGAAGCCGCCGCTTGACGGCACAGGAAGCCGGGTGTTAGTGTGGCGGCACAGGCCGCCCCGCGCGGTAAAGGAGAACCTGGATGAAAAGAGCCTTCGCGATTCTGCTGGCTTCCCTGTTGGCGTTCGCTACATTCCCGACAGCCCCGGCCTGGGGGCAAGGGCGCTTTGACAGCCTGTATCCGCCCGCGGCGGGCGGAGCCCTGATGAGCGTGGCGGTCGGGCAGGACAGCGGCGAAATCGTCAGCCTTGCCCTTTCCGGCCGGCTGTTTCTGGCACTCCGCTATGAAACGCAGGACGGGGGGCAACTGGCGCTGACGCTTGCAGACCTTGAAACAGGCCGCACCCTGGCGCGCCGGGCGCTGGATGGCGGGAACGTCGGCGCGGGGTTTGATATGGGGTTCTTGTCGGACGGTCGGATCTACGCCCTGAGCTATGCTGACTATACGCTGACTGTCTTTGACGGAAGCCTGGAGCCCGTTGCGCGGTACGGTCCCTTTGAAACAAAAGGGGTCTGGAGCGTGCGGGTGGAAACCAGCGGGGACGCGCTGTGGCTGGCGGGCGGCGAAGAGGCGGCGGTTCTGCGCATCTCCCTTGCGGACGGGCAGATACGGCGTGTGGACAGCGGATTGCCGGACGGCTGGGTGGTTCGCTCCTTCCTGGGAGAGGAGGGCGGGAAAATCTGGTGCGCCTTTGAAAGCGACTGGGGTTATCAAGCGCTGGGCGCCGTCAGCGGAGAAGGCACGATGCGCCTGTTGCCCCTCCCGGCAGGGTTCTTCAGCCAGCCGGGCGGCATCCTGCTGGGAAGCCGGGGTCCCCGCGCGCTGGCTGCCGTCCTGCCGGAAACCCAACGCTTCCTGCAGCTGGACGGATGGCGGGAGCAGGAGTTCGCGCTGGGGGGCGGTGATGGATTCCTGCTGACCATCAGCCCCGGCAGCGCGGCGCCCCTGCGCGTTTACGACCTACGGAAGGCCGTTTTGGCAGGCGAACTGGCGCTTCCGGAACGGGCGCCCCACGTCATCTTCAGCGCGTCGGCGGTTTCCAGCGATGGATTCGCCCTGCTTTCCACCATCAACCTTGAAAGCAGCGAGAGCGCGCTGTTCCTGTGGGACTTTGCCGCCCAGGCATCCGCCCGGAAACCTCTCAGGACGGTAACCCTGCAAGAGGTCCGGCAGGAAAACGACAGGCGGGCGGCCGACATGGGACGCAGATTCGGGCTGTCCGTCCAAATCCGCCAGGACGGCGCCGACTTCGTCAACGAGTCCTATACCGGGACGGCGATGGAGGACGAGCCCGGCATCGCCTACGCGCTGGACCAGGCGGAAGCCTTCCTGTCCGCCCTGCCGGAAGGCTTGGCGCGCGAAACGCTGACGCTACCGTACAAACGCCTGTCCCTCTACCTATGCGGCGCCATCCTGCCCAAGGGCGGCGAAGGGCTCCGAAGCGTGGTCGGCTTTTCTTCCCATGAGGGGGCAGAGCGTTATATCGCAATGGACGCGCGTCGTTATGACATGGGAAAGGATCTGGCCCACGAGTTCATGCACCTGATGGAAGACCGCCTGTGGCGGGTGGAGGAGGGCGCCGCGGACGGCCCGATGGCCCAATGGGCGCGGCTTTCACCCCCGGAGGCGGAAAACCGCGGGTATGCCTACTCCTACCGTGAACCCGATGGCGCGGAGCTGTATGACCCCGCGTATACGGCGGGCGACCCGATGGCCGGGAGCGACCCGGGGCGCGTCTGGTTCGTGGATGCCTACAGCCGCTCCTTTCCCTTGGAAGACCGCGCGCGGATTTTCGAGTACCTGTTCACCTGGGACGCGGCGGCCCCCAGCCTGTTTGCCTATCCCCGCCTGGCCGCCAAGGCGCAGGTTCTAAACGCCGCCATCCGCAACGCCTTTCCCAGCGTACGGGCGATGGACCAGGCCCCCTGGGAACGCGCAGTCGACCCCATCTCCTATGACCAGGCAATCCGGATGCTGAAGGAAGCGGAGGAGGGCGGGGCGGAGTAGCGGGGCGGCAGGAGGAAACCGGACAGCTGGAACTGATAGTTTTTTTTCAGGACGAGGTGTGAATTCGAAGCGGACGCCGTGCCTTCCTTGCCCCCTGCAAACCGCTGTGTTACAATGCGCCTGCCGCACGAACCGCGGCTTTGTTCCCGTAGCTCAGCAGGATAGAGCGTTCGCCTCCTAATCGTCGGACGACCTTCCGCCAATTTACTCCTTACTCCCGTAGCTCAGTGGAAAGAGCACTCGCCTCCTAAGCGAGGGGTCGGCAGTTCGACTCTGCCCGGGAGTGCCACAATCGCTGTAAAGTCAATGACTTTGCAGCTTTTTTATTCGGCCGATCGTCAATCATACCCCGTCGTATCGCTTACGTAACAGCTGACCTTGATACCCATTTTGCTAATTCGTTTTGAACCGTATTTCACCACGTACATAGGTTTGCTAAGACTTTGCTAAGACTGGCTAAACCGCTGCCCGGATTACAGAAGCCTTCCCTGGTGGTTTCCGATGCCCACAAGGGCTTGGTAGCAGCGATTGGCGAGTGCTTCCCCGGGGCCAGCTGGCAGCGCTGCAAGGTAC
>JAPXQZ010000160.1:0-4436 GCA_033813835.1 Clostridia bacterium
ACCCCGTTCTGTACGCACCAGGCCCTAACGGTCATGCCGCTGTGCCGGCAGTCGTATACCAACTGCCGCCACTGCGCCAGATGGGTGTGGTGATTGAGTTTGCTCAATTCGGCTGACGGCATAGCAGACGCTCCTCCTGCAGCCAGGGCGCAAGACCGCTGGCGCACTCCCGGTACTTTTACGAGCGCTTGAGAACCCTTAAGTGCTCTTGAGCGCTCCGTTGCAGTTCCAGGTCGGAGCTATTCTCCCATGAGATTCATTTGGTTAGTAGACGTGGTTCCGTTTGACGCTTACGGAGTATCAGACACCAATATCTACTGGATGATTGATTACCCGGCGGAGTGACGCTATGCTTTGCGCCTTACCTCAGCGGCTGAGGTTGACCTTTTTGAGCCTACCTTCTTCCACAAGCTTGATAAAGACAAGGCCGATCTTGGGGTCAAACTGTGTCCCCAGGTTGCGGCGGATTTCGTCCAGCGCCTTCTCTACCGGCAAAGCCGGCTTGTAGGAGCGCTCGGTGGTCATTGCGTCAAAGGAGTCGGCGATGCACAGGCAACGCGCTCCGATGGGAATTTCCTCCCCGGCCAGCCCCCTTGGATAGCCCTTCCCATCCCAGCGCTCATGGTGCCCGATGGCCGTGGGGATGACGTAATCCAGACTGGGCAGATACTTGATCATGGCAATGGAGCTTTCCACGTGCCGCTTCATGACCTGGTGCTCCTCGTCCGTCAGCGCGCCCGGCTTGCCCAGGATATGCTCCGGAATCCCGATTTTCCCGATATCATGCAAAAGGCCTGCCTGACGCACGATCTCGACGTGCTCGGGATCCAGCCCGATTTCCTCAGCAAGCTGCGCGGCGTACTGCGATACCTTTTCGGAATGGTTGAAGGTGTAGTGATCCTTGGCGTCGATGGCAGCCGTCAGCGCGTAAATGGTCTGCGCGCACTGCTCGCCGAACTGGAGGGCTTCCGGCGTCGCCTGGATGTAATCCTGGCCCTCTTTATACTGCTGGGTCCGGTTTTTCCCGTTCTTTTTGGCCGTGTAGGTCGCGATGCTGGCGTACTGAATCGCCTCGTCCAGGCTGGAGGCGACCGAAGGATAGGTGCAGACCCCCGCGGAGAACGTCAGAAAGCGATGACCGTCCTCCTTGTTTTTACGCAGGTATTCCCTCAGCATTCCGCGAATCAGCTCAATGACATCCGTTACGGCGCCCGCGTCCTTGAAGGGGAAGGCCAGGATGAACTCCTTGCCGCTGTAACGCCCCACTGTCCCCTGATTGCCTACCGCGGTTTCCAGGATTCTTGAAAAATCCTGCAGAAGCCTGTCGCCCTGGAAGGAGCCGTACAGCTCATTGAACAGCCTGAAATCATCCAGGCTGATAATCGCGACGGTATAGCTGCTCTTCGCCGACTTCGCGAAGTTCTGCTTGATTTCTTCCAGGAAATGGCGGCGATTGTACAGTCCTGTCAGGCCGTCGTTGTGCGCCTCGTTCTGCATGGCGGAGTACAGCATAGCGTTCTTCGCGGCGATGGACATGACCGCCGCCGCGGACTCCAGGAAAACAACGTCCCCGGGGCTGCAGATTTTGGGGTTGTCCTTATCCGCGAACAGGGCGACAGCGATCAGGCGACCTCCTTCCGTAATCGGCAGAACCAGGCGGATGCTGTGGCTTTGGTAACGCTCCTTCTCTTCATCCCACATGGAGCGGTAATGCTGCGTACGGATAAAATCCTTATACTGGATCGCGGTGTTTTGCTCTTCCAGCCAGGCAATCAACGGGCTGTCCCGCCGGATGGTGAGGACTTCTCCCGTAGCGGGCTTGGTGTTCGCCCGCGTGACAAAGTCGCCGTTGTCATCCTGCACGCAGATATAGGCCTCGTCACAAGCGATGTTCCGTTCGATGAAGTCGCCGAACACCTTGAGGATCTGCCGGTTGTCCAGGGTCTTGTTGATTTCCTGGCTGAACCTGCGCAGCTCCTCATCCCGCGCGTTCTCTCCCTTGGCGAAAATCCGCTGCAGCAAGCGACGAATGAGGTTGTACACCAGGACCGTCAGGATGGAGACCAGGACGGATATGACGATGGTTTGCTGGTCGGCGTACTCGGGGAAGGCGCTCTTGTACGCGATATCGATGGCGGGGTAAACGATGACCAGCAGGATGGTCGTCAGGACGGCGGCCGCCATGTACAGCGGGCCTCTGCCGGTCACCATCTTGAACGTTATCAGCCGGCGCCTGTACAGGGCATAGAATAGGAACAGCGCGTTAATCCCGCATGCCAGGGGGTCCGCCGGGAAGGAGCCGGCTCCCGGAATCGCCGTGGACAGCAAGCCCACGAACATGACGAAGGCACCAATGTAGAGGGGACGCATCGCGTTGGCGGGAATTCCGTTCCGGTTGACACCCAGATAGATCAACCTGCCAGCCAAAGCCAGCGTCACAATACCCAGCAGGAAGGGAAAAATAATCCAGTAGGACATGCTGTAACTGAACACCCGGCTGCCGTCGCTGCCGGTTATCTGGGGCGAGGAGATGAAGACGTCCAAAAAGCCCATGACGATGACCAGCAGCCAGCCGATACCCAGCAACATCAGGGTAAAATGTCCCTTCTGGCTGGTATAATGATGAATAAAGTTGTACAGGAAAAAAGGCGTCGCATAGATTCCGGTCACGGACACCTGGAACCAGAACCAGGACCCTGGATAGAAGAGCGCGCGCATGGCCGCGGAGCCCCCTGCCCATGCGGAGTAAGAAATAATCAGGAGCATGAACGCATAGACGAGCTTGTTCTTCTTGGCGCTGATGCAAATCAGGAGCAGGAAGAGGTTGAGCAGCAGGGCGACGGATGGAATCGCCACAAAGAGGGTTTCGTTTACTGCCATACGTTCACCCCTCCCCTGCGCTCCAGCCCACAGATGGCGCGGAAATCCACCACGTCCGCGGCGGGCGGGTTGATGCGGCGGAGCCTGCGCCCAAACCGCTCCTCAAAGCGGCGGAACGCGCCGGATGGAACCACGTTGACCCGAAGGGGCTCAACCTTGATGAGCCGCTTCAAGCTGCCGTAATCCGAGTCGAAATACCGGAAATAGACGCTCAGATGTTCCTTGATGATCTCCGCGTTGGACAAGACCCCCTGTTCGCCTTCCCGCAATTCCACGAACATCTGCAGATAGGCATGCTTGTCATCGTCATATTCCTTCAGCGCGCTCCATTCCTCCACCTGCAGGCGGGACATTTCCAGCACCTTGAGGATTTCGCGCTGGGTGATGCGGGTGAATCCGCCGATGTCAATGACGCCGGGTACGCGGTCCACAAACTCGAACTGCGGATAATCCAACCCGTCCTTCAGGTTCTTGAGCCGCAGGCAGCGATAGACGTCCCCCACCCGATAACGCACGAAGGAGCCGCCCTTCAGGACGGTGATGACCATCTCATACAGCTGGCTGGGGCTCAGCTCGTTCATCAGGTAGGTTCGCGGCGAATAAGCCGGGTCTTCAAGATTCCTGAGCATCTCCCGCTCGGGAATAAACTCATAGAAACAGGCATCCGGGAAAAGAACCAGCCCATCCCGGCTCCAGGTTTCCGTACCGATGATGGTGGGTTCGGTCCCGCCGACGATTTCCATCGGCCGTTTGCCCCAGCATCTTTCCAGTTCGTTCTTGTACAGTGCGGAATCGTTGCCCACACAGACAAAGGCGTCCAGGTCAAACAGGTCTTTGGGCAGCATGGGCACATTGTCCCGGCGGGACTTGTAGCGAGCGGCCAGGAGGCGGTAGAGCATCGACGGCCTGAACCCCGACAGGCTTTTCATTCCCTTGTCCGAACCGGTGAGCAGGTTTTGGCTGATGTAAAAGAGGATGCTGCTCATCCCGAAGAACTGGTTCATGCCGTTCTTTACCGCCAGTTCAAATCCGCGCGCGATCTGCTGGCTGAAAGGAAGGGACAGCGCCTCCGAAACAGGGGGCATGAACTGGAAATCCGCCTCCCCCTTCATCAATTCCGGGAACAGGCCGGTGGGGTAAGGCAGCGGAGCCAGCGTGTAGAGCACTTTCGCGTTGGGGCGAACGTGGAATTGCCCTTTCTTTGTCGAATGAGCCAGCAACAGGATGGAAAAGAGATTGTCGCGGTAGGTGTTGAGCATGCCGCGGGAATATGGGGCTGCTTTTTGGGGATAATCGCCGCCTTCCCAGGTGGTTTCCAGCCAAATGACCGGTTTGGCCGGCAGTTCCTCCTCCCGGCGCATCAGCAGCGTATCCGCATAATCCTCATAGGTGGTCAGGGGGACCGTTTCGCGGAACTCTTCAACCGACTCCGGAACTGTCTTTCCCATCAGGTTGCGCCCCAGCCGGCTCGCGCCCAGCAAGCCAATCTGTTCCATCAGCAGGTGATTTTGCATGTGCATATAGCCGTCCAGAGACAAATCCAAAAAACCGCAGTA
>JAPXQZ010000161.1:0-4425 GCA_033813835.1 Clostridia bacterium
TCCTCGTTCTGGCGCATGTAGAAGGCCTTGATGTCCCGGGGGTAGTCGGTGACGAAGACCGGGCGGCCGAAGTGCTTTTCGGTCAGGTAGCGTTCGTGCTCCGTCTGCAAGTCCGACCCCCAGGAAACGGGGTACTCAAAGGGTTCGCCGGAATTGAGCAGGATGTCCACGGCCTGGGTATAGGTGGCGCGGGCGAAGTCGCTGGCGCGCACGTGCTCAAGGCGGGCGAGCAGGTCCTTGTCCACGAATCGGTTGAGGAAGTCCATCTCCTCCGGCGCCTTCTCCAGCACCGCGGAGATGACGGACTTGACCATATCCTCCGCCAGCGCCATGTTGTCCTGAAGGTCCGCGAAGGCGATTTCCGGCTCGATCATCCAGAACTCCGCCGCGTGGCGGGCGGTGTTGCTGTTCTCGGCGCGGAAGGTGGGGCCGAAGGTGTAGATGTTGCCGAAGGCCAGGGCATAGGCCTCGCCCTGCAGCTGGCCGGACACGGTGAGGGCGGCGGACTTGCCGAAGAAGTCCCGGGCGTAGTCCACCTGGCCGTCCGGCGTTTGGGGGACGTGCGCCAGGTCCAGCGTGGTCACGCGGAACATCTCCCCCGCGCCCTCGGCGTCGCTGGTGGTGATGACAGGCGTATGCACGTAGACGAAGCCGCGCGCCGCGAAAAAGGCGTGGATGGCCTGGGCGGCCAGGGAGCGGACGCGGAAGACGGCGGAAAAGGTGTTGGTGCGCGGGCGCAGGTGCGCCAGGGTGCGCAGGTACTCGAAGCTGTGGCGTTTTTTCTGCAGCGGGTAGTCCGCGTCGCAGGCGCCCAGGACGAGGAGGGACTCCGCCTTGAGCTCGAAAGGCTGCTTCATCTGGGGCGTGTGAACCAGGCGGCCCTTGACCTCGATGGCTGAGGACAGGGTGAGCCGCGTGACGGCGTCGAAGTTGGGCAGCCCCGCCTCGCAGACCACCTGCAGGTTGCGGAAGGAGGTGCCGTCGTTGACCTCGACAAAGGCGAAGGCCTTGCTGTCCCGGACGGTGCGCACCCAGCCGGCGACGGTGATTCCGCTGCCGTCCGCGGGCGGCGCCTGGTAAAGTTCCGCGATTTCAATCCGGTTCACAGCGTTTCCCCCTCCCCCATCAGCCTGCCCAGCATCGCCGCCCCGATGATGCCTGCCTCGTTGCCCAGGACGGCGAGCTCCAGCCGACCGAAGGACAGGGCCTTGAACAGCAGCAGCCCCGGCACCTTTTCCCGCACGGCGTCGACCAAAAACGCGCCGGCCTGGCTGACCCCGCCGCCCAGCACGATGACCTCCGGATCCAGGAAGGTTACGACGTTGTTGACAGCCAGGGCCAGGTAATCGGTGTAGCGGTCAAAGACCGCACAGGCGGCCGGGTCGCCCTGCCGGGCGGCGTCGACGACGTGTTTCCCGTTGATGGCTTCCGCTTGCCCGCCCGCCAGGCGCAGGATGAGGCTGTCCGGCTGCGCCTCGACCGCCTCCCGGCCCATGCGGATGAGGGCGGTGGCGGAGCAGTAGCGCTCCAGGCAGCCCTTTTTGCCGCAGGAGCAGGGCACGCCGTCGATGCACAGGGTCATGTGGCCCAGCTCGCTCGCCGCCCCGTGCGCGCCCGCCCAGGGGCGGCCCTTGATGATGATGCCGCCGCCCACGCCGGTGCCCAGGGTGATGAACACGCTGGACGCGGCGCCGCGGCTGACCCCGGCGACGGACTCCGCAAGGCCGGCGAGGGTGGCGTCGTTGTCGATGAAGACCGGCTTGTCGATATAACGGTTCAGCTCTCGGCGCAGGGGCACGTTCTCCCAGCCCAGGTTGGTGCAGAAAATGACCGTGCCGTTTTCGTTCTCGGCCACACCAGGGATGCCGACGCCCACCGCGCCGACCTCATGAAGGGCGCGGCCGGACTGGACGAGCGCCTGCAGGGCGGCGTCCGCCATGTCGCGCACGACATCGGAGAAAGGGCGCCGCGGGAGCGTGTCCGTCGCGACCCGGGAGAGGATGCGCCCCTCCCCATCCGTGACGCCGCAGGCGATCTTGGTGCCGCCGACGTCGATGCCGATGAATACCATACGTTTCCCCCCGGCGGTTTATTGGCCCATCAGGTCGGAAAGCCGCTTGTCCAGCTCCCGCGCCGCGGAATAGCCCAACTTCCTAAGGCTGAGGTTGCGGGCGGCCACCTCGATGATGATGGCCAGGTTGCGCCCGGGCTTGACGGGCAGCAGCAGGCTGGGCACCCGCACGTCCATGATGGTGATGAAGTTTTCCTCCAGCCCCAGGCGGTCGTACTCCTTCTGCTCGTTCCAGACCTCCAGGTGGATGCCCAGGTCGATGGACTTGCTCATGAGCACGGAGCCGATGCCGAACATCTGGCGGATGTCGATGATGCCGATGCCGCGGATTTCCATGAAGTGGCGCACCGTTTCCGGCGCCTCGCCCACCAGGCGGTTCTCGTTGACCCGGCAGATGTCCACCACGTCGTCGGCGACCAACTGGTGGCCGCGCTTGACCAGCTCCAGCGCCGCCTCGCTCTTGCCCACGCCCGATTCGCCCGTGATGAGGACGCCCAGGCCGTATACGTCGACCAGGACCGCGTGCATGGTGGTGCGCGGGGCGAGGACGCGGTTTAGGAACATGATGCCGGCGAAGATGAAGCCGGTGGTGGCCTTGTCGTACCCCAGGACGGGCAGGTTGCGGCGGTTCGCGATTTCCAGCATCTCCGGCGGCGGCACGTGGCCGCGGCAGAGGATGACGCAGGGGATGTCGTAGGAGAAGAAGCGCTCAAGCCGCTTGTACCGCTCCTTCTCGTCCAGGGTCATCAGGTAGCCCATCTCGACGTTGCCCAGCACCTGTGGCCGCTCGTAGGCGAAATGCTCGTAGTAGCCGACCAGCTCCAGGCCGGGGCGGTGGAACTCCGCCGCCTCGATGTTGAGCTCCTCCCGGGTGGAGGAGGAGAAGACGCGCAGGTTCAGGCCCGCAACCATTTCGCTGAGGAGGACCACCGTCTACCGCCTTCCCGCCCGAGGGCGCCCGTAAATTCCCGACAAGTATACAGGAAGGTCCAGGCGCGTTCAAGCGGGAACCGGCCCCGGCACGCGGGCCGCCTGTGTATTTCATGAAGTAACAGAATTGTTGCAATTATAAGAAATAATAGTTACAATGCAGGACATAAAGGCGGTGAACGACGTGGACGAGTTTTTGCGCACCCTATCGGGCAGGATGATCGACCTGCTGATTTACGGCGCGGTGGCGGTCTGCTTCCTGCTGGGAATGGCCAAGTGCGTCCTGCCGCTGCGGCAGGCCGCGCGGCTGTTCCGCCGGGGCATCCACAGCCTGGCGGTGTTCAAGCCCGCGGACGCCGGGCGGCCGGACTGGCAGGACGGGCTGTTCCTGGGCAAGCCCCTGCAGGGCCAGTGGAAGCACTTCCTGCAGAACGCCGAGCAGCTGGACCAGCGGGGGCTGAGCTGCGAGGTCCGCAACTACATCAACGACCAGACGGTGCTGCAGGACATGGCGCACTTCCAGCTGGCGGAGGTCATCCCGGGGCTGCTGACCTCCCTGGGCATCCTGGGCACCTTCATCGGGCTGATGCGCGGCCTGGGCAGCCTGGATCTGAGCAGCGCGGACAAGACCGTGGTGTCCATCCATACGATGATCAGGGGCATGACCTTCGCCTACGGCACCTCCATCGCGGGGCTGACAGCCTCGCTGCTGTTCAACATCTTCTTCCGTTCCGCCCAGGGCGCCGCGACCGGCGCGATGGACGACTTCAACGAGACCTTTTCCGAGGTGGTCATGCAGCGCCCGCTGGACGACGAGGTGCGGCGGACCTGCTACATGGAGGACCAGGCGGCTTTCCTTTCCGGCGCCTTCGGGGACATCCACCAGAAGCTGGAGAGCGGCATCGGCCAGGCGGTGGAGCGCTCCTTCGCGCCCATCGGGCAGAGCATGCAGGGCTTTATCCTCAACGAAACGCAAAGCCAGGTGGAGGGCTTGAACCACGTCGTCAACCAGTTCGTCTCCCAGATGAACAGCGCGCTGGGCGGGCAGTTCGTGCAGCTGGGCAAGACCTTGTCCCAATTGAACCAGGCCCAGTCCGTCAGCCTGGAATCCGTCAACCACGCGATGTCCGCGGCAGACACCATCCTGGACAGCATCCAGAAGACCGGGCTGGTGACCCAGACGGTCATCGAACGCTTCGACGGCTACGTGGCGGAGCTGAGCCGCTCCCAGGAAGCGGGCGCGCAATTGGCGGAGCAGACCGCAGGCATCCTCTCGGGCATGCGCCAGGACGTCCAGCGGCAGAACGAGCGCTATCAGGCGCTGCAGGACGCGCAGGCCGACCTCTCCCGGCAGATGGAGCAGTACGCCGCCTGGTCCGGGCGGGTGCTGGAGGCGGTGGAGAAGCAGTCCGACGCCGCCTCCG
>JAPXQZ010000162.1:0-4369 GCA_033813835.1 Clostridia bacterium
CGCTGGCGGAGCGGAGCCGGCGCGGGAACAGGAACCCCGACAGGGGCTGACACGGCCGCCCGGGAAAGCGCCTTCGGGCGCTTTTTTGTTCCTACGGGCCTGCGGTCGACGCCATGCCGGGTGAACCCGAAGCCGGCCGCCAAGAGGCACCCGGAGCCGGCACGCTCCGCAGCGAACAAAAATTGCGTCGTTACATGCAAACCCGCCCGCCTGGGCGGATTTTGTCCCTGCAATATTTCTACATCAACTTGCAAAGCTGTTGAAACCCGGGCGCGGGATTGCTACATTTACTTCGGACAAATGTCCATGCACGAAAAGAAAGGCTGGTTCACTGCGATGAAACGGAAACTGGTCCCCCTGTTCCTGGCAGCCGCGCTGCTCCTTTCCCTGCTGGCTTCCGGCGGCGCCGAAGGCATGAAGCCTGGCACCTACGTCAAGACCGTCAAGGGTTTTGACGAGGGCCTGAAGGTTGAGGTCGTCCTGTCGGCGGACAAGATCGAATCCATCAAGGTGCTGGAATACCATGAAACTTCGCCCGGCTGGCCTGCGCTGACCAAGATGCCGGAAGCCATCCTCGCCGCCCAGACGGTGAGTGTGGACACGGTCGCCGGCGCGACCCGCACGTCCGAGGGCATCCTGAAGGCCGTCCGGGAAGCCCTGGAGGAAGCCGGTGCCGACATGGCAAAGTTCGCGGCGCCCGCGGAAGAGGTTCCCGCCGAGGCCGTCTCCTACTTCCCGGTGATGGGCTCCTCGGAGCTGCCCGCCGCCTGGGACGAGAGCTACGACGTCGTCGTGGTCGGCGGCGGGTTCGCCGGCCTGGCCGCCGCGTACAGCGCGGCGGAGAACGGCGCCAGCGTGGTGCTGGTGGAGAAACTGTCCACCACCGGCGGCAACAGCGCCATCAACGGCGGGCAGTACGCGGCCTACACCTCGGAAAAGGCGGCCGAACTGCAGGCCAAGTTCAAGCTTGAGCCCGACACGGCCGAAAAGCACATCGAAGACACCATCAAGGGCGGC
Organism: Clostridia bacterium; assembly: GCA_033813835.1. Lineage (GTDB taxonomy): Bacteria > Bacillota > Clostridia > Christensenellales > Aristaeellaceae > UBA6115. The sequence continues at coordinate 1,018 of JAPXQZ010000162.1, forward strand.
GATTACATGGGCAAGCTGCCCCTGGTCAAGGCCATGGTGTATACCGCGCCGGTCTACTTCAACTTGCTGCTGGACAACGGGCTGAAAATCCGCGACGTGCTGGCGCGCCCGGGCGGACACTACGGCTACCGCACCTACGTGACGGAAAACCAGGTTGGCAGCGACATCACCAACCTGCAGCTGGAAATCCTGAAAAAGACCAAGGCGGTCATCGAGCTGGATACCAAGATGGTCGAAATCTACAGGACCCGGGACGCGGAAAACCGCGTCGTGGGCATCCGGGTGGCGACCGCGGGCGGCTACAGGACCATCCAGGCGAAGAAGGGTGTCATCCTTGCGACGGGCGGCTTTGGCGCCAACGTTCAGATGCGCGAGACGCAGGTGCCCTACCTCAACGCCGACATCCCCACGACCAACAACGTCGCCGCGGCGACGGGCGAGGGCATTTACCTGGCGCAGGCCATCGGCGCGAACACCATGCAGATGTCGAACATCCAGCGCTATCCCTTCGCCGACCCGAATACCGGCGTCCTGGACAGCTTCGCGGTCTGGCCCTTCACCGGCCCCTCCTTCGGCATCGTGTACGTGGACTGGCAGGGCAACCGCTACGTCAGCGAGGGCGAGCGCCGCGACGTGTGCGCCAACGCCGCCGCCAACAGCGGGTTTGTCTCCACCTACTCCATCTTTACGCGGGACATCATCCCCTTCGCCAAGGACGCGGAGCTTGAAAAGGGCCTCGCCACCGGCCGCGTGCTCAAGGGCGACACCCTGGAAGAGCTCGCCGAGAAAATCAACGGGTACGCCATCAAAGGCCAGTTCCCCCAGGTGAGCGCGGAGAACCTGAAGAAGACGATCGAGCGGCACAACGGCTTCATCGATTCCGGCGTGGACGAGGACTTCAAGAAGGTCATGGCGCCCACGATGGTGAAGATGACCGAGGGCCCCTACTACGCGCTGGGGCAGTTCCCCTCCGTCCACCACACGATGGGCGGCCTGGTCATTGACGAAACCACCAGGGTCTACGACATCTACGGCCAGGTGATTCCCGGCCTGTTCGCCGCGGGCGAGGTCACCGGCGGCATGCACGGCACCAACCGCCTGGGCTCCAACGCCGACGCGGACGCGTGCGGCATGGGCTATATCTCCGGCATCTACGTATCCACCGGCAAGATGCCCGACTTCATCCCCGCAGACTGAGTTTTATCCAAAGCCGGCCTCCGGTGCGCCGGAGGCCGGCCGTCTTTGGCCGTTCCCCCATCCCCATCCGGAATCCATCGGCCGGCTCCGCTCCCGGAGAAGGAGCCCCGGCAAGCAAGGAGGCTTCCCCTGCGACGCAAAGACCTGCTATTGCTGGCCCTCGTCCTGCTTGCCACTGTCGCGCTGCTAGCGCTTTCGCGCATTCTTCCCCAGCCGCCGGCCGCGCCCACGGGCGGAGCGCTTCCGGCGGGCGTCGCGGCGACAGCCGCGGCGGCTGTCACCCCTGCGGCGGAGACGCCGCCATCCGCCAGCGCCGATTCAACCCGGCAGGAACCGGCAAACGCCGTCCCGCCTACCCTCGTTCCCGCGCAAAACTACCTGAGCATCCGGATTGGCAGGGTCCTGTACGACCCGATTCCGCTGCTGGAGGACAAGGAATTGGAAATCGCCCAGCCGGACGGCCGGCGCAATGTCGTCGCGCTGACCCCGGACTCCATCGTGATGAAGGAATCCAACTGCGAAAACCAGGACTGCGTCCAGCAGGGGGCCGTAACCGGCGAAAACCGAGACCGGCGCGTGCTGTTCAACCAGATTATCTGCCTACCCAACCAGGTTGTCCTTTCCTTCCTGTCCCCCGCGGAAGCGGAAGCGCAGTGGGAGCAGGCCTACCCGTCCGCGGCAAAGCCGGCGCCCTGAGCGCGGGGCAGGGAGCCGTTTCCATCCAGGCTGCCGCTGCGGCCATTTTACACCAGCAAGGCGGCTCCGCTTTCAGACGGAGCCGCTTTGTAAATCCGGACTTGCCGCCGGTTCTTTACGGGGCGTAGACGATGTCGTCCCGCAGGCGGTACAGCGTCGCGCCGCCGTTTTTTCGGCAGAAGGCGTCCACAAACCAATCAACGTCTTTCACCGCGTCGTACTGGATGTAGCCGTGGCGCACGCCGTCGATATTCTTGCCTTTCATATTCGAGTCCGTCCAGGTCAGGGTGTCCGCCTGGGCGTCGTAATCGCGGGTGAACACCAGGCTGTGCGCGCCGACGCCGTAGTAGTAGTTGGCCGCCATCTGGAAGAAGTCGCCGCGCCGCGCCTGCCGCAGGAAGTCCCGCGCCAGCTGCTGGTTTTCTTTCTTGGACAGCTTGGCGTCATAGCGGAAAGCCGCCGCGGCGTAAAAGGGGTTGCCGTCACCGGCGGGCACGTCGATCCAGGCCGCGCCGTAGGCGGTAGGCTTGCTTTCCCTGGCCGGCAGGTTGTCCGGGATGACCAGGCCGGTTTCCGGAAACTCCGCCATGCGGAAGGCGTCCCGGTTCGCCCGGAAGAGGTAGACCGTGAAATTCTTGCATACGTAGCGGTCGCCGGCATAGGCCGCGCGCAGCGGCCGCCCGCGGGCGGCGTCGAATTCCTGTTTCGCCAGGGTGAGCATCCGGTCGATGAAGTCTTCCCGCGGCGTTTTCGCGGCGGTCTGCTCCGAAAGGGCGCCGGGCAGGGACAGCGTCAGCATCAGGATAGCCAACAGGGCCAACAGGCGTTTCAAGGGGACACCTCCATTCTGTAACTGCCATTTTACTATAAGGGTCGGAAAAAGAAAACGGAGACCGGGGGAGCGCATCCCGCCGCCCCCGGCCGGGCGCGGCGCGCTTTCCGGCCTCCCGGCGCTATGCTACAATGCTTCAGGAGGAGGGCAGCGCATGACGACCATTCTGGGCGGGCGCGGCGGCGGGCTGTGGGCGCCGCTGGCGGGGCGCCTGGCGGACAGTTACCGTCAGGGGCGCGAATGCGTGCTGCTGGTGCCGGAGCAATATACGCTGCAGGCCGAGCGGGATGCGCTGGCCGCGCTGGACGTGCCCGGCTTCTTCCGGCTGCGGGTGCTCTCCCCCTCCCGCTTCGCCCGGACCGTTTTCGAGCGCGCGGGGCGTGACCCGCGGGTGGTGATCGACGAGCGCGGCAAGCTGATGACGATGGCGCGCGCGGCGTGGTCCGCCAAGGCGGAGCTGACTTATTACGCGTCCGCGCGGGAAAAGCCCGGCTTCGCGCACAAGCTGGTCCAGGCGGTCAGTGAGCTCAAGGGCGCGGGGCTGAGCCCGGAGGGACTGGAAAGCCATCTTGCCGCCCTGGAAAAGCCGGAGCCCAAGCTGGCCGACCTAGCGGCGCTGTACCGGGA
>JAPXQZ010000163.1:0-4365 GCA_033813835.1 Clostridia bacterium
GTCATCACCGTAAAACGCAGAATATCCCGCACTTGAGGTAATGGGTTTCCGGGGAAGCGGGCAGGACGGGATGGTCGCGCGCCTGCCCGCGCCATTCCAGCTGCTGCAGCGTCACCCCCGCGTCCCGCGCGGCTGCCTGCAGCACATCCGAAAACAGCGCCGGCAGCATCGCCTGGGAGCAGGAGCAGGTTACCAGCACTCCGCCGTCCTCCAGCATCTTCATCGCCCGCAGGTTGATTTCCTTGTACCCCTTGGTCGCCCCGGGCAGGCTCGCCTTGTTCTTGGCGAAAGCGGGAGGATCAAGCACGATGAGGCTGTAGCGCTCGCCCCGGTCGGATCTTGTCCGGAGGTCGTCAAAGGCGTTGGCTTCAATGAATTCCGCTTTTTCGTACCCGTTGAGCGCCGCGTTTCTCCGGGCAGCGGCGACCGCTGAACCCGAGATGTCCACGCCCGTCGCCTCGGCCGCGCCGTACATGATGGCGTGCAACGCGAAGGAGCCTGTGTGCGTGCATACGTCCAGCACCCGGGCGCCGGCGCAGTAGGGCGCGATGGCCGCGCGGTTTTCCTTCTGGTCCAGAAAGTACCCGGTTTTCTGCCCCCGTTTCACATCCACCAGCAGCTTCAGGCCGTTTTCCTCAATCTGTACTTGCTCGGGCACCGTTCCGTACAGGACGCCCGTCTCCTGTTGCATCCCTTCCAGCGCGCGCACAGGTACGTCGTTGCGGACATACACCCCTTGGGGCCTGATCTCCTCCACCAGCGTGTCCAGGATGGCCTTTTCAAACCGCGCCATGCCCAGGGAGAGAATCTGCAGGGAAATCACGCCGCCAAAATTGTCGGCGATGACGGCGGGCAGGCGGTCGCTCTCCGCGAAAATAAGCCGACCGCAGTCCAGGTAGCCCAGTTGCCGCCGCAGCGCCAGCGCTTCCCTGACCCTGCCCTGGATGAAGCGCGCGTCGACCGGCTCGTCCGAGCCAGTCAGCATCCGCAGCGTGATCATCGAAGCGGGGTTGTACACCGCCTGCCCCAGAAAGGTGCCGCGCGCAGCGGTCACAGCGACCACGTCCCCGGGGGAGACGTCTTTCTCCGCGCGATCCACGTCGCTCTTGAATACCCAGGGATGGCCGGAGAATACGCGTGTTTCCTTCCCCGGCTTCAAGTAAACCCTTTTTGCCATCTCGTCCGTCTCAGGCGTTATAGGCGGTGGACGCGGTATCCCCGCCTTCGCCGGTCCAGTTGGTGTGGAAGAACTCTCCCCGCGGCCTGTCCGTCCGTTCGTAGGTATGGGCGCCGAAATAGTCGCGCTGGGCCTGCAGCAGATTGGCGCCGCCCCGCGCCGTGCGTAGCCCGTCGAAGTAGGAAAGCCCGCTGCTAAGCGCCGGCAGGGGGATGCCGGACAGCGCGCCGGCGGCACATACCTGACGCCAGGATGTCTGGCAGCGAATCAGCTCTCCCGTGAAGAAGGGATCTGTCGCCAGGTTGGAAAGCTGACCGTCCCTTTCAAACGCTTCCTTGATTTTGCCCAGAAAGGCGCTGCGGATGATGCAGCCTCCCCTCCACATCATGGCGATGGCGCCGTAGTCCAGGCTCCAGCCGTAGGTACCGGCTGCGGTACGCAGCAGCAGGTAACCCTGGGTATAGGAGATGATCTTGGCGGCGTACAGCGCTTTTTCAAGGGCGTCGGTCCCGACCGCCACGCCGGCGGTTCCCTCATACTGGAGCGATTCCGAAGCCTGCACCCGGCCTTCCTTGTCCGAGGACAGCGCGCGCGCAAAGACGGCTTCCGTGATCAGCGTCAGCGGTACTCCTTCATCCAGCGCGTTTTGCGCGGTCCATTTGCCGGTGCCCTTCTGCCCAGCCGCGTCAAGGATCCGATCTATCAGAGACATGCCGTCCGCGTCCTTTTTACGCAGGATGTCCGCCGTAATCTCAATCAGGTAACTTTCCAGTTCCCTTTGATTCCATCGCGCGAACACCTCCGCCATATCGTCCGGGGCCATGCGCAGCGACTCGCGCATCAGGAGATATACCTCGCTGATGAGCTGCATGTCGCCGTACTCGATGCCGTTGTGCACCATCTTGACGAAATGCCCGGCGCCCCCTTCACCCACCCAGTCGCAGCAGGGCTGGCCGTCCACCTGCGCAGCAATCGCCTGGAAAATCGGCCTGATGTCCGGCCATGCCCCGGGGCTGCCTCCCGGCATGATGCTGGGGCCTTTCAAAGCGCCTTCCTCGCCGCCGGAAACGCCCATGCCTACGTATTTCAGCCCGTGCACCTCCGCTTCCTTCACGCGCCGCTCAGTATCCATATAGTGGCTGTTGCCGCCGTCGATCAGGATATCGCCCGGCTCCAGCAGCGGCGTCAGTCTCCGGATGAAGTCGTCCACCGGCTGCCCCGCTTTGACCATCAGCATAATTTTACGGGGCTTTTTCAGTATGCCAACCAGTTCTTCCAGGGAGCCGGCGCCGAAGATATGCCGGCCTTTCGCGCGCCCGTTCACGAATTCCGTGACGCGGCTGGCCGTCCGGTTATATACGGCGACGGAGAATCCCTTGCTCTCCATGTTCATCACCAGGTTCTCGCCCATCACGGCAAGCCCGATCAACCCGATATCCGCTTTCAACATGTTCCCCTCCCGGGCGGCTTAGGGCGCCGCCCATCCTTCATTCATCCTGCGAACACAGCGCAACGGCTTCCGGTTGCGGCCCCCGCCCCGATGCCGAGGGAGGCACGTCCATCATCTTCCATGTTAGCACAGCGGAAACCGCCGCAAACCCTGCCACGCAGAAGAAGGCGGTTTTCAGGCCTGCCCAGTCGGTCAAAAGCCCCATGACGATAGGCCCCAGCGTCATCCCAATGCCGTAGACAGCCTGGAAGAATCCCATCGCGACCGCCCGCCGCTCCCGTTGTACGTCCCGCACGCACTGGCCCAGGAGCGCCGCGAAAGTCAGCGAACTGCAGCATCCGCCGAGAAACTGGATGGCCAGCAGCTGCCCCATGTTCTGCGCCAGCGGCACCAACAGGCAGTACAGAAAGCCTGCGATAAACCCCAAGGTGACCAGCGCGCGGGCGGCGTACCGGTGAATCAAGTAGGCGGTCAGCAGCCAGTTGATCAGCAGCGTAGGCAGCAGCAGGGCGATGTTCAGCCAGCTGAGCATCGCATCCCCGGCGCCCAGCGCCTTGGCCGCGTTGACCGTAAACCCGGCATAGGTGGAGAAAGCGACCATCTGCGCCAGCACGGCGACGATGGCGGATGCCCGGAGGTACGGATTCCGGGAGACGCCTGCCAGTTCGCGCAGGGTGATTCCCTGGCGGACTGCGGGGGTTTCACGGATAAAAACGCCAGACAGCAGGGCCATGGCACCGCATAGGAGGCTGAAAGCGAAGGCGAAAGGGATGCCCAGGGCGGGCGCCAGAAACAGGACAACAAGGAATCCGCCCAGCCGGCCGCCCATGTTGGCAAGGTTCAACTGGGAAATCCGGCGCGGTGCCTCCTGATGCGGAAAGTAGGCGCTGAACAGGATGGTGAAGGACACCCAGGCCGCCGACGCCGCGCCCGCCAGCCCCCGGAACAGCAGAAAGCCGCCCGGTTGATAAAACAGCAGCATTCCGCCGCTGGATAACGCGGTCAGCAGGCAGCCCAGCAGCACGAAGGGCTTCTGGCGCCCCAGGCGGTCTGCGGCCATGCCGGCCGGGATGCGCAGCAGCGTCTGCGTCAGGCCGTAAGTACCCGAAACCAGCCCCATGAAAGCCGCGTTCATGCCCATCCGCGCAAGCTCCGGGTTGATGAACTGGGTGTAGCTGTACTGCGCGCACCAGAATAGGGAGGTGACCGCAAACAGCAGCCCGGCGGAACCGTTTTTCGCGTTGTGTTTGCGCATCCGCGTCCTCCCCTCGTGCTCCGCCCATTCTAACAGAGTCACGCCCTGCCCTCAACGGCTTTTGTCGCCGGGAAAGGGGTGTGGTATACTGCGCGCATGGAAGGGAAGACGCAGGTGGAACTCAAGGATATCAAAGGCCCGGAGGATGTAAGGAAACTCGAAGCCGGCCAGCTGGCCGGCCTGGCGGAGCAGATGCGCCGCCGCGTTGTGGAAGTTGTTTCGGAAAACGGAGGCCACCTGGCCAGCAACTTGGGCGCTGTGGAATTGACCCTGGCGCTGCACCGGGTGTTTGACAGCCCAAAAGACAAGATAATATTTGACGTTGGCCACCAGTGTTACGCGCACAAGATGCTGACCGGCCGAGCGGAAGCCCTGGACGGCCTGCGCTGCTACGGCGGGGTTTCCGGCTTTCCCCGCAGGGATGAGAGCGAACACGACGCTTACGGCACCGGGCACGCCTCCACTGCGATTTCCGCCGCCCTG
>JAPXQZ010000164.1:0-4289 GCA_033813835.1 Clostridia bacterium
TGTGTATAAGAGACAGCTCCCTGCCCAGGGAAGCCGGGGCAGGACGCCGGTCTTTGCCTTAAAAGACGGGGAAGTGGTCGAAATGCCCGTCGGCACCACAAAACGACCTTCTTATTTTAACTTTGTCGCTTTTGAGGATCTGAACCGAAACGGAAGCCGCTACAGCACGGAGCCCCTGCTGCAGGGCGTTGAAGTATCCATCCTGTATGACTGGCAGGGGGAGACTTACGTAATCGCCAAAACGCTGACAAACCAGAACGGGTTTGCCCAGTTCCGTTTTCTGACCCCGGCGACGTACCGGATGGAGGCTCTCCTTCCAATACCCTACAGCATAGGCCCCCGGGGTGCCAAGGACAACGTTTTTTTCAACGTCTTCACCCCCTCCGGCGAGAACGCCGGCACAGCGGGGCCCTATGCCCTGGAGAGCATGCTGGGGCTTGGAATCAGCGGCGTGCGCTGACAATTGACGATATCCCTGGAGGTAGGCACATTGCAGAACCATCGAAGCGATAAACGCCGGGCGCTTTCAGCCATCCTGATCCTGCTCTTGCTGTTTTCGCTGGGCGCGGCAGCGCAGGGCGCGTCGATTTCCGGGCAGGTCTTCCTGGACGGCGACGGAGACGGCTTGATGGACGAAGGCGGCAAGTTCATCGAAGGAGCGGAAGTCACCCTGATCAAAGCCGTATCCGGAAATGAGAGCGCTGTCGGTGTCCAGGTCACCGGAGCGGACGGGAATTACTTCTTCCCCGGGCTTGCTGCGGGTGAATACCACCTGGTCGTCCGCCTGCCGGAGGATTTGTTTTTCACCCAGCCTGCCGAAGGCGGCAGCGCCGCGTTGCCCGCCCTTGGGAACAATGGTCGCACACGCTCCTTTACGCTTCAGGATGCACAGCAGACGGTGATGCCGATTGGCGCCAGCCGACGGAGCGCCTATCTGAACGTCGTCGCGTTCGGCGACGAGAACATGAACGGCGGGCGATTCAGCAGCGAGCCGTTGCTGCGGGGCGTCGTGCTGACCCTCCTGTACGACTGGCAGGGCGCCCGGTACGAAATCGCCCAGGCAGTCACGGACCGCGAGGGATTCGCCCAGATGCGCGGGCTGACGCCCGGCACTTACCGGCTCAAAGCCGTGATGCCGGAACCGTACATCATCGGACCGCTGGGACAGAAAATCAACCCGTTCTATAACGTCATCCCCCCCTCTGAGAACAACGAAGGCGTATCAGAGCCCTTCGAGTTGGACAGAAGCCTGGGCGTCGGCGTAGGCGGGGTGTTGTCCGGCACCCTGTCCGGCCGCATCTGGATGGATGCGGACATGGACGGAAAACAGACCGGCGGCGAGGGCGGCTTGGCGGGCGTCGAACTGACCCTGACCCACCAGGCGCTGGGCGTCAGCCGCACCGTCGTCACCGGCGCGGAGCCCGTCTATTCCTTCAGGCACCTGCAGGCGGGCGCGTACACGCTCACGGCGAAACTGCCGGACGGCGCGATGTTCGTTCCCGACGGCAGCCCCTCCCTGTTCCACGACGGTTTCTCCGACAGCCAGAGTACTCAGGTGCAGATTCGGGAAGGAGAGGATGCGCAAGCGGAGCCCATCGGCGTCATGCCGGCTTCCGGCGTTAAGGTTGTCGCCTTCCATGATGCCAACGTCAACGGCGTCTGGGATGATGGGGAGCCCGCGTTCTCCGGCGCGAAAGTCGAGGCGCTCCATCACGGCGTGACGGCAGCGGAATCCCTGACGGACACGACCGGCTCCGCCCTGTTCCCCCGCGTCAGAAGCGGGGAAGCGGAAATCCGCGTCACCCTTCCGGATGGCCAGGTTTTCACCGTTCCCGGCGGGGATAAGGGGAACGCCTTTTCTTCCGTATCCGCAGCCGGCGCGCTGACCGTCAGGAAGCCCCTGAAGCCGGGCGAGCTGCTGGTTCTCCATGCCGGCGTCACCTTGCCCGCCTCCATCTCAGGCGTGCTGTTTGAAGACACAGACCTGTCCGGCGCCCATGATTCCATTGAAGGCTTCCTTCCCGGGTTTACTGTAAAGGCCGTGGACGAGAAGGGACAAATCGCCGCCCAGGCGCAGACGGACGGACGGGGCGCCTATACGCTGGACCATCTGGTGCCATCCGCGTACTCGGTCCAGTTCGACCTGGTTTCCCCCTACGTGTTCTCCAGCCCAAACCAATCAGGCGCAGGCATGGTCAACCGCGTCATCGAACAAACGCCCGCCTATGGCAGAACGGACGTCGTACGGCTCAAGCCCGGCCAAAACCTGGACGGGATGGACGCGGGCGCCTTCCGTTCCGCCGTGATTGACGGCGCCGTCATGCTGGGCGACGAGGAAGAAGGGTTCTCAGGCGGGTTGGGCGGATTGGAAGGCGTCAGTATCTCGCTTGTCCATGAGGACGGAACGCCCGTTTCCGAGCATACGGTCGCCGTCACTAGCGATAACGGGGCCTTCTCCCTTAAAGGCGCCCTTCCAGGGGTGTACCGGCTGCGGCTAACGCTGCCGGAAGGCGCGAAGTACAGCAAGCCAATGACGGATGAAGCCGCCCTGCTCAGCGAGAAGCTGGAAGTCAAGGCCAGCGACAGCCTGACCCTGGAGCCGCTGTTCGCCGTCAAGACCGGCGTTATCTCCGGCCTCGCCTTTTACGATCTGAACAACGACGCACTCCCGGACGGGCAGGACCCCCGTCTTCCCGGCGTCGCGCTGACGCTTCAAAACCTCCGGACACAGGAAACGTACGCGTCCGTCAGCAACGCCAACGGCCAATATGCGCTTTCCGGCGTGCGTCCGGGCAGGTATCGCCTCTCCGTGGAACTGCCGGAAGGATACGCGCTGGATGCCAACGATAAAAGCCTGCTTTCCTCCTCGGTGGAAGGCAGGGCTGAAACGGAGCTTGCCGTCGGAATGGGCGCCGCGATGACCGATACCCTGCTGCCCGCCGTCAAGCCCATCCCGCTTACAGGGGTCTCCTACTATGACAACGACTTAAACGGCGCGTATGATGAGCAGGTAGATCTGCCATACGCTGCGACCTTCAGGCTGACCCACCTGCGGACAGGTTCCGTGATTGACCTCCTGGCTGATGATGAAGGTGTGTTTGGTGCGCCAATGATTTTCCCAGGGCAGTACCGTCTGGACGTCCGGCTGCCGGAAGACTTCTTCCTGGCGGTCCCCGTCGGCGCCAGGCAGAATGGTTCAGTCTGGGTGAAGGACATTGTGTTGAACGCGGACGGAGCACGCCTGGAACTGGCGGTTGTTCAGCGCGGAAGCCTGGGCGGCTCCATCTGGAACATGGACGGCAGCCAGACCGGCACTGGCGGGATTTACGTCCGCCTGAACGGCGCAGGCGGGGAAACGGTCGCTGAAACAAAAACCGGGGAGGACGGTTCCTATTTGTTTGAAGACCTGCTCCCCCTGCCCTATACGGTCCATGTGCAGCTGCCGGACACCTACCGTTTCGCGCGCATCGCTGACACAACGGAACGCCAGAGCATCATCACCGCCGAGCTGGCCGGCGCGCGCGCAAACGAAGGCCATAGCGGCCTGTTGCGGCTGAAAATGGGCCAGGCGATGCGCGGCCAGGACATCGGTATCGGCTCAATGGGAAAGCTGGGCGATATCGCCTGGCTGGATACGAACAAGAACGGCATGCAGGATGCCGGCGAACCCGGCGTACCCGGCATCCGGGTAAAGCTGTTCCGGCACGGGCAGCTGGCCGACCAGGCGGTGACGGACGTCTACGGGCGTTATCTGATCACTGACTTATATCCAGGGGTATATCAGGTCGAAGTGGAGATGCCCCCGGAGTTGCGTCCTACCATCATCCAGACGGATTTCCCGCTGGTCGCAAGTGTCCTGAGCCCCGAAGAGGGAAACCAGGCAAAGGCGGATGGCATCGTCGTCCCCAGCGGCGGCCGCAACCTGAACTGCGACTTTGGCTTCGTCCCGGTTCGCGAGGGCATCCTGCCGGAATCCCTCCGCCACCTGCCCCAGAAAGACTGGACAGGCAGCAATGAGCAGAACCCATCCAGATAAATCCGCCGAATCAGAAAGCCGCCGATGGTTCCGGCGGCTTCTGCTTGTCAAAAAAGCCACCCTCAGCCATCCTCTTTCCGAGAGAGGGGTTCCCCCACCTCCACCATGGCCCTGGCCCTGAATCCCACCAGGGCGATGGCCGTCATCACCGCCTCGGTGGCGATGAGCAGCACCTCCACGCTGAAGCGGTCCGCCAGGGGGCCGAACCACACCATGGACAGGGGCATGGCCGCGGAGCCAATGATGGAGCTCA
>JAPXQZ010000165.1:0-4281 GCA_033813835.1 Clostridia bacterium
GCTCTCATGCCGCTCCGTGCCGATGATGTGCAGCCCGCCCAGCGCGACGACCTGGTCGTGCTCCTTGTCCGTGGTTTTGCGGTACTCGGCCTTCAGCGCCTCAAACCTGCGGCGCGCCGCCAGGATTTCTTCGGAAACCTGCTCGTTGCGGCCGACTGCCTCTTCGATGACGTCCTCGGGCACTTCCTCCTGCCGGAGGGTCCGCCGCGCCAGGTAGTCCGGGTTTCCGCCCAGCAGGATGTCCGTGCCGCGGCCCGCCATGTTGGTGGCGATGGTCACAGCGCCCAGGTGGCCTGCCTGCGCCACGATGGCGGCTTCCCGCGCGTGCTGCTTGGCGTTTAGAACCTCGTGCTTCACCCCGCGCTTGGACAGCATGTCGCTGATTAACTCGGACACCTCCACCGAGATAGTGCCCACCAGCAGCGGCTGGCCGGTCTGGTGCCGGGCGACGATTTCCTCCACGACCGCGTTGTACTTGCCGCGCTTGGAGCGGTAGACCATGTCGTTGAGGTCCTTGCGGATCATGGGCATATTGGTTGGCACCTGGACGACGTCCAGGGAATAGATGCCCTGGAACTCGGCTTCCTCCGTCTTGGCGGTTCCCGTCATGCCCGACAGCTTCTTGTACATGCGAAAATAGTTCTGGAAGGTGATGGTCGCCAGCGTCTTGCTCTCCCGCTCGACCTGGACGTGTTCTTTTGCCTCAATGGCCTGGTGCAGCCCGTCGGAATACCGCCTGCCGACCATCAGCCGCCCGGTGAACTCGTCCACGATGACGACCTCGCCGTTTTGCACGACGTAGTCCACGTCCTTTTTGAACAGCGCGTGCGCCTTTAGAGACTGAAGGAGGTGGTGGTTCAGTTCGTTGTTCTCGGGATCCGTCAGGTTGTCGATGGAGAAGGCGGATTCCGCCTTGCGCGCGCCGTCTTCGGTGAACACGACCGCACGCTCCTTTTCCTCCACCGTATAGTCGTCCTCCCGCTTCAGTCGGGCGACGAAGCGGTCCACCCGCTCGTACAGGTCGGTTGACTTTTCGCCTTGACCGGAGATGATCAGCGGGGTGCGAGCCTCGTCGATGAGGATGGAGTCCACCTCGTCCACAATCGCGAAGGAATGCCCGCGCTGTACCATGTCCTTCTCATAAACGACCATGTTGTCCCGCAGGTAGTCGAAGCCCATTTCATTGTTGGTGCCGTAGGTGATGTCGCAGGCGTAAGCCCGGCGCCGCTGCTCGTTGTCTAGGTCGTGCACGATGACGCCGACGCTGAGCCCCAGGAAGCGGAACAACTTGCCCATGTCCTCGCCCTGGAACTTGGCCAGATAGTCGTTGACGGTCACAATATGGACGCCGTTGCCCGTCAGCGCGTTGAGGTAGGCGGGCAGGCAGGCGGTCAGCGTCTTACCCTCGCCGGTTTTCATCTCTGCGATGCGGCCTTGGTGGAGGACGATGCCGCCGATCAGCTGGACGTGAAAGGGGCGCAGCCCGAGGGTGCGCCTGGAGGCTTCCCGCACCAGCGCGAAGGCTTCGGGCAAAATGTCCTCCATCGTCTGCCCCTGCGCCAGACGCTGCTTGAAAGCATCCGTCTGCGCGCGCAGCTGGTCGTTGCTCATACGCTCGTATGTGGGTTCCAGCGCCTCAATCGCGTCGGCCTGGCGGCGAAGCGGCTTGAGCTGCCCCTCCGTCCCCATTCCCATCGCGTTCATCAACCGTTCGAACATTTGTGTCTCCTTTGGCATTGCGCCGACTGGAATTATATCATGCGGCCAATGGGCGGGCAAGAAAGGGCGATTGCGCTGAAGGCTCCGCCCGGCTAAGCTGAAGCAAAGGAGGCACGTGATGCGACAGTTCCACACCATCCCGCCGTTCTTCCCTGAATCCGCGAACGTCCTGATTCTGGGCAGCTTTCCGTCCGTCCTGTCCCGGAAGACCGGTTTTTATTACGGCAATCCGCAGAACCGCTTCTGGAAGCTGCTGGCAGCGCTGACGGAGGACGCGGTTCCCGCGGGTGTCTTGTCAAAGAAAGCCTTCCTGGCCCGGCACGGCATCGCCCTGTGGGACGCGGCCGAAAGCTGCGACATCGAAGGCTCTTCCGACGCGAGCATCCGAGGCGCCGTCACCAACCCGATCGGGGAGAAGGCAAAAGGGCGGTCGCTGCGCGCCATCCTGATCAATGGGCGGACCGCCGCGCGGCTGTATGAAAAACTGGTGCAGGACAAGCCGCTGCTCCCCACGATTGTCCTGCCTTCCACCAGCGCGGCCAACGCGTCCTATTCCTTTGAGCGGCTGCTTTCCGAATGGTCCGCGATGAAGAAATATCTGAAATAAATCCCCTGTGCCAGTGTGCAAAGGAGGGATAGAGGGCCGTATGCCACGTATTTACAGGATATGTTTCCGCAGGTCCGCCGCCTTGGCGGCTTTCACGTGATCCAGCACGTACTGCGCGGTGATATGAAGCGTCACCTTCGGCATTTCTTCTCCGCCGGCGTTGAAGGAGATATCTTCCAGCAGTTCTTCAAACACGGCGTGCAGGCGACGGGCGCCGATGTTCTCCCCGGCGTCGTTGAGGTTGCAGGCAGCCTGGGCAATCTGCTCCAGGGCATCCGGCGCGAAGGTCAACTGAACCTTGTCGGCCGCCAGCAGCGCCTGGTACTGCAGCGTCAGCGCGTTGTCCGGCTGGCTCAGGATGCGGACAAAGTCGTCGCGGCTGAGGCTTTTTAGCGCCACCTGGACGGGGAAGCGCCCCTGCAGCTCGGGGATGAGGTCGGACACCTTGGCAACGTGGAAAGCGCCGGCCGCGATGAACAGCATAAAGTCCGTGCGCACGCTGCCGTATTTTGTGTTGACCACGCTGCCCTCCACGATGGGCAAGATGTCTCGCTGGACGCCCTCCCGGGATACGTCCGGCCCGGAAGACAGGCTGGAGCGCCCCGCGATCTTGTCGATCTCGTCGATGAATACGATGCCGTGCTGCTCCGCGCGCGCGACAGCCTCCTCCTTCACCGCGTCCATGTCGATCAGCTTGCGAGCTTCCTCGTCGTGGAGAATCTTCCGGGCTTCCCGGACCTTGACCCGGCGCAGCTTGGTCTTTTTGGGCATCATGCCGCCCATCATGTCCCCGATGTTGATGGAGGCGCCGCCTACCTCCAGCTGCGGCGCGCTTTCCTCCACCTCGATTTCCAGCTCCCGGTCCTCCAGCAGCCCTTCCCGCAGCTGGCTGAGCAGCTCGCCCCTGCGCCCGGACAGGCGCTGCTTTTCCTCGTCCGTCGGTTCCTCCGCCGGCTGCCGCCCGCGCAGCAGCAGGTCGATGGGGTTGGCGGCCGGGCGGGGCTGGGGGCTGGTCAGCAACGTAACCAGCCGATCCTCCGCCAGCACCTGGGCGCGCGCCCTGACCCGCTCCTCATGCTCCTGCTGGACCATGCGCACGGCGTTTTCCGTCAGGTCGCGGATGATGCCTTCCACATCCCGGCCCACATACCCGACTTCGGTAAACTTGGTGGCTTCTACCTTCACAAACGGCGCGTTGACCAATTTGGCCAGGCGCCTGGCGATTTCGGTCTTGCCCACGCCGGTGGGGCCGATCATCAGGATGTTCTTGGGATAGATTTCCTCCCGCAGCTTTTCCTCCACCCGGCTCCTGCGGTATCGGTTGCGAAGGGCGATGGCCACCTGGCGCTTGGCCTCGTCCTGCCCGATGATGTAGCGGTCCAGTTCGCGCACGATTTCCCGGGGCGTCAGCTCTGTCATCTCAGGCGTCCTCCACAGTGATGTTGTCGTTGGTGAACACGCAGATGGACGCCGCGATCCGCAGTGCTTTCTCGGCGATTTCCCTGGCGGGCAGCTCGGTGTTCTGTACCAGGGCCCGCGCGGCAGCCAGCGCGAAATTGCCGCCGGAGCCGATGGCGCACACGCCGTCGTCCGGCTCGATGACTTCTCCGGTGCCCGATATCAGCAGCATCTGCGTCTGGTTGGCCGCGATGAGCATCGCCTGCAATTGCCGTAACGCCTTGTCTCCCCGCCACTCCCGCGCCAGGTTGACGGCCGCGCGCTCCAGGTTGCCGCCGGCCTGCGTCAGCATTTCCTCAAAACGGTCCGACAGAGTGAAGGCGTCGGCGACGGAGCCCGCGAACCCGACGAGCACCTGGTCGTTGTAGATGCGCCTTACCTTGCGCGCCGTGCTCTTGAAAATCGCGTTCTCCCCCATCGTCACCTGCCCGTCCCCGGCCAGGGCGATATGCCCGAAACGCTTGACCGCGCAGATGGTCGTACCCTTAAATTCCTGT
>JAPXQZ010000166.1:0-4271 GCA_033813835.1 Clostridia bacterium
CGGTACGACCGGGTGGTGTTCCTGGACGGACTGCTCTGCCCGGGCGAGGCGGCGATGGCAAGGCAGGCGACCGGCGGCGCGCGGGTTTTCGCGCTGCCCGACAGCCCGGAACTGGGGAAACTGAAGTCGGGTATCCGGCTGGGCGTGGAGGAACTGCGGGATGCCTACGTCTGCCTGCGGGACGGCGGGGCCGCCGGGATTGCCCTGCAGCCCGGCGGCCGGATTGCCGCGCTGATGGTCCTGGAACAGCTGGGGCTGGTCACGCTGGATGAGAAAAAGAACTTTTTGGGCGTATTGCCCGTCCGGCGCGTAAACCCGGAGGACAGCCCCCTGTTCCGTGTTTTGCTGGAAGCCTGAGGAGCGAAGATGGCCCATACCGCGTTTGAACGGCTGACCCTGGAGGAAATGGCCGTCCGGCTGGGGAAATACAGCGCGGCGGAAGGCCTGGCCATGGTCAAGAAGGCGTACGAATTCGCCCGGCAGGCTCACGCGGGACAGATTCGCCGCAGCGGGGAGGACTATTTTTCCCATCCCGTCCATGTGGCGAGCATCCTGGTGGAACTGCAGCTGGACGCCGCGAGCGTGGCCGCCGGGTTGCTGCACGACACGGTGGAGGACGTAGAGGGCGTCACGCTGGACACCATCGAGCGGGACTTCGGCCTGGAAATCCGCAGCCTGGTGGACGGGGTCACCAAACTGGGGCAGTTGGAATTTGCCGACCGGGAGGAACAGCAGGCGGAGTCCTGGCGCAAGATGATTCTGGCGATGAGCAAGGACATCCGCGTCATCATGATCAAGCTGGCAGACCGGCTCCACAATATGCGCACCTTGTCCTTCCAGCCGCCGGAGCGCCAGGTGGCCATCGCCCGGGAGACGCTGGACATTTACGCGCCCCTGGCGCACCGGCTGGGGGTCTATACCATCAAAGCTGAAATCGAGGACCTGGCGCTTCGCTATATCGACCCGGAAGGCTACCGCGACGTCGCGACCAAGGTGGGGCAGAAGCGCATCGAGCGCGAGGAACAGATCAAGACAATCATCAACACGCTGAGCATGAAACTCCATGAAATGGGCCTGCACCACTTTGAGATTGAGGGGCGACCCAAGCATCTGTACAGCATTTACCGCAAGATGGTCATCCAGAACCGCTCCTTCGACCAGATTTACGACCTCATCGCCATCCGCGTGCTGGTGGACACCATCCCGGAATGCTACACCGTGCTGGGCGTCGCCCACACCCTGTGGAACCAGATGCCGGGCCGGTTCAAGGACTACATCTCCACGCCCAAGTCCAACATGTACCAATCCCTCCATACCACGCTGATCGGCGGACGGACCATCCCCTCGCCCTTTGAGGTGCAGATCCGCACGCGGGAGATGCACCGGGTCGCCGAATACGGCATCGCCGCCCACTGGAATTACAAGGAGGGGACGGCCGACGGCGGGCTGGACAAGAAGCTCTACTGGCTGCGCCAGATCCTGGACTGGCAGTCGGAAACCCGCGACAGCAAGGAGTTCATTGACGGGTTGAAGACGGACCTGTTCAGCGACGATATCTTTGTGTTCACGCCAAAGGGGGATATCATCAACCTCCAGCGCGGGGCGACCTCTTTGGACTTTGCCTACCGCATCCATTCCCACGTGGGAAACGCCTGCGTAGGCGCCAAAATCAACGGAAAAATCATGCCGCTGCAGACCGAGCTGCAGACCGGAGACCGAGTGGAGGTCATGACCTCCGCCAACTCAAAGGGTCCCAGCCTGGACTGGCTCAACGTGGTCAAGACCCAGCAGGCCAAGACAAAAATCCGCCAGTTCTTCAAGAAGGAGCTGCGCGGGGAAAACGTTCAGAAGGGCCGGGATATCCTGGAGCATGAAGCCAAGCGCCGGGGGCTGAAACTGGGGGATCTCACCAAGGCGGAATTCGCCGAACCGATCCTAAAGCGCTACTCCTTCCCGGACATGGAGGCGCTCTACGGCGCGGTCGGCTATGGCGGCATTCCCTCCGTGTACGTGATTACCCGGCTGGTGGAGGAACAGCGGCGCCTGAGCGACCAGGCGGCCGCCAAGAAGGCGCCCGCGCTTCCCGAGCCCAAGGAGATCGCCCATCAGGGCAAGCCAACACACGGCATCTACGTCGAGGGCGGCTCCGGCATGCTGGTGCGCTTCGCCCAGTGCTGCAACCCCGTGCCGGGCGACGATATCACCGGGTATATCACCCGGGGCCGCGGCGTGACGGTCCATAAGGTGGACTGCGTCAACGCCGTCAACGCCGAACCGGAGCGGCTCATCCGGGTCAGCTGGGCGGAGGAGGACACCGGCAACTTCAACGCCGGCCTGCGCGTCATCGTCTACGACAGCCCCAACATCCTGGGCGAAATCATGATGTTCATCGCCAACCTGGGTACGCCGGTCGCCGCGGGCTCGCAGGAGGACGTCAAGAAGGGTATGCGCACCCTGCACCTGGTGGTCCAGGTTACCAGCCGGGAGCAGGTTCGCGGGGTCATCTCCCGGCTGCAGAAGCGTTCTGACGTGTTGGAGGCCTACCGCAGCGCGCGGTAAGGAAAGGAGAAAAGAGGATGCGGGCGGTCGCGCAGCGGGTGACGCGGGCGGAGGTCGTCGTGGAGGGCAAAACCGTGGGTCAGATTGGCCCGGGGCTCTGCGTGTTCATCGGCGTCGAGGCGGGTGATGGCGAAAAGGATGCGGTCTATCTGGCGGAAAAGCTGGCCAGGCTGCGGATTTTCGCGGACGCGGAGGGGAAAATGAACCGCTCCGTGCTGGATATGGGGCATTCCGCACTGCTGGTCAGCCAGTTCACCCTGCTGGGCGACGCCCGCGGGCAGAACCGCCCGGGCTTTACCCGCGCTGAATCGCCGGAGCGCGCCAACGAGTTGTTTACGGTTTGCCTGGAATCGCTCAAGGGCCTTGGCGTGCCTGTGGAGTCCGGCGTATTCCGCGCACACATGGCCGTCAAGCTCGAGAACGACGGGCCGGTCACCCTGCTGCTGGATTCCCGGAAACTTTTCTGACAAAACGCAGCCGGCTTTTCCTGCAGCATAAGGCCGGCTGATGGAGGGAAGATGGAAATTATCACCGTACCCGTCGGCGCGCTGGAAACCAACTGCTACGTACTCTACCAAAAAGAACGGCAAGACGCGCTGGTCATCGATCCCGGGGAGGAACCCGAACGGATCCGGGAGTCGCTGGCAGGCCGGAAGGTCGCCGCAGTTCTCCTGACCCACGGCCATTTTGACCACACCGGGGCCCTGTACGCCTTCGCGGACGCGCCGATTTATATCCACCGGATGGACAGCGTCATGCTGGAGGACGATTTTTACAGCTTCGGCGGCATGGCGGGAGACCGCACCCAGCGGCCGAAGGCGACGGATTACCTGACAGAAGGGCAGAAGCTCAGCCTGGCCGGCATCGACCTGACCGTGCTGCACACCCCGGGCCATACGCGGGGCAGCGTCTGCCTGCGGGCGGGGGACGAGCTGTTTACCGGGGACACGCTGTTCAAGGGGGATTATGGGCGCACAGACCTGCCTGGCGGAAGCGAGGAGCAGATGCGCGCCTCCCTGCGCCGTCTGTTCACGCTCAGCGGCTGCAGGATTTATCCGGGTCACGGCCCCGGCGACGTCATCAAGTGAAGATTCGGCTGACTTCCTCAGTTCCCTCCTTTGAGAAGGAACTGCTGGATGTCGCCGCCGTTTTCCTTTTCCCGCTCACAACGGCGGAGGCTGGCGAACCGGCGGAGCTGGAGGCTATCGTCACCGACCCGCTCGTCGGCGGGCGCAGGCATTGCCGCGCGGCGCTGTCCGGCGCCTATTCCGCCGAGCATTCCAGCGTGGAAGCGCCCGGCGCAGACCCCCAGACGGAAAAACGGCTGAGAAAGCGCCAGCAAAAACTGGCGTTGTACTATGCCTTCAAAAATGCCACCGGGAACCGTCCGCCCTGGGGTTCCCTGACGGGCATCCGGCCCACGCGCCTGGTGTACGAGGCGATGGCGGAAGGCCGCCCCCTTCACGAGGCGGCGGCGCGGGTGCGAAGCTTGTTTGACCTCAGGGACGACAAGGCGGGATTGCTCGAGGAAATCATTCGTTCGCAGCTGGCGCTGCCGAAGGCGGAGGAGGGGGAAATCGCCTGCTATATCGGCATCCCCTTCTGCCCCAGCCGCTGCCGGTACTGCTCTTTTCTCAGCCGGGAGGCGGGGGACGGCGGGATGCTGCCCGCCTACGCGGACGCGCTGGCGCGGGAGATCGGGGAAACCGCGC
>JAPXQZ010000167.1:0-4249 GCA_033813835.1 Clostridia bacterium
AGATGTGTATAAGAGACAGGAAATGTTCATGCGCGCCGGCATCCCCTACCGGGTGTTCGGAGGCACGCGCTTCTACGATCGCCGTGAAATCAAGGATGCCCTGGCCTACCTGCGGGTACTGGTCAACCCGGACGACGACGTCGCCCTGAAGCGCATCATCAACGTACCCAAGCGCGCTATCGGCGACGCGACGGTCGAGGTGCTGGAGGAGCACGCGGCCAGTCTGGGCGCGACCATGTTCACGGCGCTGCACGCCCTGCCCGACCGGCTCACGTCCCGCCCCCGCAAGTGTGTGGAAAGTTTCGTGGAAATGATGGACCGCTTCAGCCAAAAGCGCCGGGAGATGTCATTGGGTGAGTTTGTCAAGCTGCTGCTCGACGAGTCCGGGCTCATCAAGGAGTATGAGGACAGCACAGACGAGGACATGCTGGCCAAGCGGGACAACCTGCTGGAGTTTCTGGGCGCCGTCAACGAGTTTGAGAAGCTCAGCGAGGACGCGACGCTGGAAAGTTATCTGGAAAACGTTGCGCTGGTCACCGACCTGGACATGCAGGAGGACGAACCCCAGCACGTGACCCTGATGACCTTGCATTCCGCTAAGGGTCTGGAGTACCGCGCCGTGTTCATCGCCGGCATGGAAGACGGGCTGCTGCCCAGCGTCCGGGCGAAGCTGGAGGAGGGCAGAGTGGAGGAGGAGCGCCGGCTGTGCTACGTCGGCATTACCCGTGCCAAGGAGTTCCTCTACCTGACCCGCGCGCGCCACCGTGCCATCTTCAACCAGGCGTCCAGCAACCAACCAAGCCCCTTCCTGGCAGAGATTCCCAAGGAATTGATTTCCGACGAGTGGGGCATTGCCATGCGCGAGCATTTCGGCGAGTACAAGCCGCCCCGGGAGCGGGTCAAACCTTCCCAGCGCCCGCCCAAGACCAGTTTCGGGATTCCCGGGATGGGCCAGCCGGCTTTGGCCATCCCAGGGGTTCAGAAGGGCTTTGTGGCCTCCGTTTCCTCCACGATGGAGGAGCCGGCCCGGATATTTGCGGAGGGGGACAAGGTGCTCCACCGCAAGTTCGGCGCCGGGCGCGTCGTATCCACCAGCGGTTCGGGCGCGGAGGCGCGCGTCACCATCCATTTCACAGCCTACGGTGAAAAGGAGTTCTCCGTGGCTATCGCCCCCATCGCCAAGGTGCAGTAGATGGCGGACGCGGTATCCCGTATGCGGGCTTTGGTGGATGAGATCAACAAAGCCAGCTATCGGTATTACGTTTTGGACGAGCCGTCCATGCCCGATAAACAGTGGGACCGGCTTTATGACGAGCTGAAAGAACTGGAAGCCAAAAGCGGCGTCCGGTTGCCGGATTCGCCTACCCGCAGGGTCGGGGGGGAGCCCTTGCCTGCCTTTCAGCAGCATCGCCACCTCAACCGCCTCTGGAGCCTGGACAAAGTGCAGACGCAGGAGGAACTGTCCGCCTGGTTTGCCCGCACCCGTGCGCTGCACGCGAAGACGCCGGGCCTCCCGCCGCTTGTTTTCGCGGTTGAGTACAAGTTTGACGGCCTGACGCTCAACCTCACCTACCGGGACGGGCTGTTGGAAGGCGCCGTAACCCGCGGCAACGGCGTGGTGGGGGAACAGGTGCTGCCCCAGGCGCGCACCGTGCGCGGCATTCCGCTGTCCATTCCCTACCGGGGGCTGATGGAAATCCACGGCGAGTGCTATATGCGGCTCTCCGTGCTGGCGCAGCACAACCGTGTGTCCGCGGAAAAACTGAAGAATGCCCGGAATGCCGCGGCAGGGGGGCTGCGCAGCCTGGATCCGGCGGTCACCGCGAAGCGGTGGCTGGATGCGCGCTTCTATGAGATTGGCACCATCGAGAATCCGCCTTACCACGATCAGCAGGGCATGAACCGTTTTATTGCCGAGAATGGGATTCCGGCCTCTCCCCTGCTGTTTGTGGGGGGCTTGGAAGAAGACGTGGCAGCCGCTATCCGGAAGGTCGAGGAGCAGCGCGACAGCCTGGATTTCCTGATTGACGGTGTGGTCATCAAGGTGATGGACCTGGAAACCCGTGTGGCTTTGGGCTATACGGACAAGTTCCCCCGCTGGGCGGTGGCCTGGAAGTTCGCGGCGGAAGAGGCGACAGCCACCCTCCTGCGCGTTACCTGGGAGCCGGGGCGCACCGGCAAGCTGACGCCGCTCGCGCACTTGAGCCCGGTGGACTTTTCCGGCGTCACCGTCCAGCGGGCGACGCTGAACAACTATGGGGACATCCTCCGGAAGAACCTGACGCTTGGCTGCACCGTGCGGCTGCGCCGCGCCAACGACGTCATCCCGGAGATTCTGGGCAAGGTGGATGATGGAGAGGAAGGGGAGCCCATCGCCAAGCCCGCCGTCTGCCCTGCCTGCGGAAGCGATCTTGTGGAGACCGGTGCCCATCTTTATTGCCTCAACCGGGACGGCTGCGAGCCGCAGGTCATCGCGCGGCTTACCCATTTTTGCTCCCGTGACGCGATGAACGTCGAGACGCTGTCCGAAAAGACGCTGGAAACGCTCTTTTCACACCTGGGCGTACGGGAGCCCCAGGACCTATACGCGTTGAAAAAGGAGCAGCTCGTCGGCCTGCCCGGGCTGCAGGACAAGAAGGCGGATGCCCTCATCCGGGCGCTTTCCAACAGCCGCGACTGTCAGCTGGACGCCTTCCTCTACGCCCTGGGCATTCCCAACGCCGGCCGCGCGACCGCGCGGGACCTTGCGCTGGCGTTCGGCACTCTTGAGAAAGTGCGGGCCGCTGATTTGGAATCGCTGACGGCGATTCCTGCCGTGGGCGGGGTGGTGGCAGGTTCCATCCTTGATTTCTTCGCGGATGCGGCCAACGCGGCCATGGTGGACGCTCTGTTGGCAGCAGGTGTCAGGCCGCGGGAGATGCGGCCTGCTGCCGCGGGCGGTGCGCTGCAGGGGCGCAGTTTCGTGCTGACGGGTACCCTGCCCACCCTCTCGCGCCAGCAAGCGGAGGATCTGATTTCGCGGCACGGCGGGACGGTATCCTCCTCTGTCAGCCGGCGCACCAGCTTCCTCCTGCTGGGTGAGAATCCGGGCAGCAAACTGGAGCGCGCCGCAAGCCTGGGCATTCCGTCACTGACGGAGGCGGAACTCCTCCGGATGACAGGAGAATCCTGAACTTCATTTCCTGGGCGCAAACCCGTCCCTGCGGGTATATAATCGGGCGACGCGCTTTTTTTATTGCCCGGGCAAACCTTGCCCCGAAAGGAACGCATGCTGCGACTAGCGAACGTCACCAAGATATATAAAACGGGACAGATGACCGTCAGGGCGCTGGATGGGGTCAGCCTGTCCTTTGAGACGGGGGAATTCGTCGCCGTCCTAGGGCCTTCCGGATGCGGGAAGACCACGCTGCTCAACCTGATCGGCGCGCTGGACCGGGTTGACAGTGGAGACATTCAGGTGTCCGGCCGCAGCATGCGCGGCTGGACCGACCGGGAGATGGACGCCTACCGCAACCACTCCGTCGGTTTTGTCTTCCAGAACTACAACCTCATCGCCCACCAGAGTGTGCTGGCCAACGTCGAGCTGGCGCTCACGCTGTCGGGCGTCGGCGCGCAGGAGCGGGAACAGCGCGCCCTTTCCGCACTGGCGGCGGTCGGCCTTTCCGATCAGGCCGGCAAGCGCCCAAACCAGCTGTCCGGCGGGCAGATGCAGCGCGTCGCCATCGCGCGCGCCCTGGTCAACAATCCGGACGTCCTGCTGCTGGATGAACCGACCGGCGCCCTGGACACCCACACCGGCATCCAGGTGCTGGACGTTCTCAAGAGCCTGGCGAAGGACCGCCTGGTCATCATGGTCTCCCACAACCGGGAATTGGCGGAGAAATACGCCACCCGCATCATCCGCCTGCGGGACGGCAGGGTCGCGGACGACGCTGCCCCCATCATCGCGGAAACGCGGTCCGGGACAGTTGCCCGCGCGGGCCGGACCTCCATGGGGTTTATGACCGCTCTTTCGTTGTCGCTCAATAACCTTTTGACCAAACGCGGCCGGACGCTCATCACCGCATTCGCCGGCTCCATCGGCATCATCGGCATCGCGCTGATTTTGGCGCTCTCCACCGGAGTCAACCGGTATATTGCCGACATTCAGCGGGACACGATGGCTTCCTATCCCATCGTCATCCAGACAGAAGCGGTGGAGATGGGCGGCATGGTGGATGCTTTCCGGGAAACGAGGACGGGGGAGCGG
>JAPXQZ010000168.1:0-4220 GCA_033813835.1 Clostridia bacterium
CCTCCAGGATGGTGCGGGTGGAGCGATAGTTCTGCTCCAGCTTGATGACGCGTGCTTCAGGAAAGTCTTTCTTGAACTCCAGGATATTGCGCAGGTCGGCGCCCCGCCAGCCGTAAATGGACTGGTCGTCATCTCCGACCACGCAGAGGTTCCGGCTGTCCCTGGTGAGAAGTTTGACAAGGGAATACTGGGCAAGGTTGGTATCCTGGTACTCGTCCACGTGGACGTACTGGAAACGGCGCTGGTAATGCTCCAGCACCGGGGGATGGTCCACCAGCAGCTGGAGGGCCTTGCTGAGAAGGTCGTCAAAGTCCAGCGCGTTCGCCTTCTTCAGCCGTTCCTCGTAAGCGACGAACAGGCCGTGGATGCCCTGCGCCCTCCGGTCCCTTCGGGACTGGGCGAA
This sequence comes from Clostridia bacterium, assembly GCA_033813835.1. Lineage (GTDB taxonomy): Bacteria > Bacillota > Clostridia > Christensenellales > Aristaeellaceae > UBA6115. The sequence goes on from JAPXQZ010000168.1 coordinate 404, forward strand.
CCACTCGTCCGCGTCCAGCAGCCGGGTCTTCGCGTCCTCGATGATGCGCTTCATTTCCTTGAGGTTCAGGTCCGTCTCGTCAACGCCGGATTTCTTGAACAAGTCCTTGAGCACGCGCTGCTGGTCGTCGTCATCATAGATGGCGAAGGAGCGTTGGTAGCCGAGTTTTTCGATGTCGCGCCGGAGGATGCGCACACAGATGGAATGGAAGGTGCCAATCCAGGCCTCGGACGCGGCGGAACCGGCCAGTTCCTCCACCCGGCGCTGCATCTCGCGGGCTGCCTTGTTGGTGAAGGTCAGTGCGAGGATGTTATAGGGCGCCACGCCCTGCTCCATTAGCCGGGCGATGCGGTAGGTCATCGCCCGGGTCTTGCCGCTTCCGGCGCCGGCAATGATCAGAAGGGGCCCTTCCCGGTGTAGAACCGCTTCCTTCTGCATCTCGTTGAGGTTTTTAACGTTCATGCTTCCCCCGTGTCCGCGAAGTATGTCCGTATCCAGAAGGGCTGCCCCGGCGGCCGGTTCGCGGCCGGGAACCCGTAATTTTCAGACTGCGACACCATTTGGATTGTAACACAAAACCCGCGATTTGTCCAAAAATCAGCGGGTTTCCGGGCGACCCCAGCGGTTTACGCGGGCGGGGTTCCCTCCTCCCGCAGATTCACCGGAAGATCGGTCTGGGAGAAGGGATCCTCATGGACGTAGGCGTTCAGATCCACCCTTGCCCTGCGCAGGCGGCTGCGCTCCGCGGCGGAGGGGATGCTGGAGCGGACCAGCGGGGTGGCGCTGGACAGATCCACCGACGCGCTTTCCCGCACCTGGGTCAGAGCGAACACCACCGTGCGCCGGGACAGGCCGCGGCGGGCGTATTCGCCCGCAATCTCCACCCTGGAGCCGAAATGCATCGGAAAAAAGACCCGTGGCCTGACCGCCATGATGAAATGGTTGGCGCCCGCGTCGTAGTACCTGCCCTGGTTGGGGTCCAGCGGGAACATGGCCACATCGATGCTGTCCTTGGGGAGCGCCGCGGTCTTTTCGTAAAACAGGGCTTCCGAGCGCGCGATGTCCCTTAAGGTGTTCTCCTCCCGCCAGTGCCAGAGGTTGAGATCCCCCGCGTGGTACACGCGCACGCCTTCCGCCGCTGCGAGGAACGACAGACCCGCGTCGGTGGAGCCGAAGACGGTCACATCACAGTGACCGACGCTGAAGGAATCCCCCTCCCGGCAGACGCGGACGTTGGCCGCGCGGGGAGCCAGCTTCGCTGCCTCCTGGGGCATGATATAGGTGAAGGGGAAAGATTGCTTCCATTCGTAAATCGCCTTGTCATGGTGCGCCGCCGACGCGCTGGGCACGAAGACAAGGATGTTGTTGAACCCCTGGAAGTCCCTGTCGGAGAGCCATTGTTCCTTCGCCAACGGCTCCACGCCGGCCTGGCGGTAACTGAAGATCATCAATGTTTTCTGCAGCGCCACGGTGAAGGCTGACTGGTAAAAGTAGGTCACCTGGACCTGGCTGCTCACGGGATTTTCCCGTCCTGTCCGCGCGTCAGGCATCATCGAAAGTCTCATGGAGCACCCTCCCCTGCGCCTGCGGCAGATGCAGGCCGACTGCCTGCGCCAGGGTAGGCGCCACATCCACCAGGCTGCAGGAGGGGAGACGCAGGCCCCGGCGGAACGTCGGGCCGACCAGCCACAGCAGGCACTGCGCCGCCGGATGGCCGGGTCCAAAGCCGTGGGTCGCTGCATGCGCCGGCATGTTCTCGTCGTCCACGTATTCGATGCCCTCCTCCGGCTCCACCGCCAGCAGCACATCCTCCGGGGCATGCATTCCACGCAGTTCCTCCCGGGTATACACGTGCCGGATGCGCAGCTGCTCTCTATTGTCCAGCAACGCCTTGCGGACCGGGTGGTAGTCCCCGCGGTCCAGCCGCAGGAAGGCCCCCAGCCCCAGCGTCTGCGCCCGAGCCGGGATGCGGTTGGCGATGAGCCAGGCATCCAGCGGCAGCGTGCCCGTCACATCCGCGTGGCCATGGTCGCTGACCATGCATACCACGGTGTCTTCGCGCGCCTCGCGGGCTTCCAGCGTGCGGATGACCCTGCCGACCCGGGCATCCAGCCGTACGAGCGCGTCCCGCGCCTGCGGGCTGAACGTACCATGCGCGTGCCGCGCTTCGTCGCAGTCGGCCAGGTGGAGGGCGATGACGTCGGGCATATGCCGCCCGCGGCTGGAAGGGGCAGGCAGCACATCGTGGGCGCGGCCCAGCCGTTCTCCCGGCGCGTACTGGCGCGCGATGAGTTTTTCCACCAGCAGCGTCGCGTAATCATCCAGCACGGCGCGCCCCTTGCCTCTGCGGTAGCGGCCATAGGCCAGTTCGCTTTTCAACAGCCATCCGGCGCTGCCGTAGCGAAGCGCCTTGAGCACTTGGTTTTCCCCGGGCAGCGCCAACGCCTCCGGGAGGTTGTAGCGGATATTGCGGCTGTGGCCGGTGACCGGCCAAAGCAGGGCGGCGCAGTCGCGCCCCGCGCGCCTGGCTTGGGAGAACAGGGTTTCCACCCGGATAGCGCTTTCGTCCCAGTACCAGGGGCGGCGGCCGGCTTTCATGCGCGGGTTGAAGGGCTCGTTATGCCCGACGCCGTGACGGTCCGGGTAGCAGCCGGTGAGCAGGCTGACGTGGACCGGATAGGTCAGGGAAGGGTAGATGGTCTGCGCCCGGCCGCAAAAAACGCCTTCCCCGGCCAGCGAACCCAGGTTGGGCAGGGAAAGCAGATACTCCGCGTCCGCCGAAAAGACGGCGTCCAGGCTGATGATGACCAGGCGCAATTTATTTCCGCCAGCCGAAGAACTTGCTGGCGCCCCAGGTGCCGAAAATCCATCCCAGCGGGCCGCAGCCACCCCGGCCGGACCTGCGCCTGCCGAAAATCTTGAAGAGCACGAAGCCGATGAGCGCGATCTGGAACAGGCTCATCCCCTTGCCGGAGCCTTCGTAGGCGACCTCTGCATCCTTGGCATAGCGGTCCGCATTCTGGGTGCTCGTCTCCGCGTCCGGCAGGATGCTGTCCAGCCAGGAACTCCCGGGGCGCTGCGTCGCCTCCGGCGCCACGGTCGCCTGTGCAACGGGCTGGCCGGCGTAGGCGCGCAGGCCTTCGCTGACGGGAACGGGAAGGCCACTGGCGGTATACAGGCTGTCGTTGAGAGCGAGAACGGCGACGGCGGCCGCGCGGTCGTATTCCCGGCGGTCAAACAAGCCCTTGAAACGGCTGGCAAGCAGGCTTTCCGCCTGCTCCCGCCCGAGGAGGCGGCTGGCCTGGCTCCCGATGGATACGGCATAATTCTCCTCGCCTACCGCGACGAGCAGCAGCACCGTATCCGCCGGCTGTCCGGACGCGGCCAATGCCTGATCCGCCACCGCCTGGATGCTGGCGCCGCCCAGGAAATGCTTGGTGACCAGCCGGTAGTTTACACCGACATCCCGGAAGGCCTGATCGGAGACCCGGTTGATTTCGCCGGCCAAACCGGTGTCCAGAACCGCCGCTTGGTCGGACACCGCAGGAACGGGGGCGCCCGCCAACGCGGGCAGGGAAAAGAGCGCCGCCGCCAGGACAAGCGCCAACATCGAAAAAGCGTGTTTCACAGGGACTCACCTCCCGGCGCGAACAGCTCCGCCTCGCGCACGCCAAGGAGCTTCGCGAGCTGCCCGTTGAGCTGGCCGTTGAGCCGGCTGTTGAATTCGGACGCCGCCTTGTTGTATTGCCCGGCATCCGCCCAGATCGCGCTTTGCTCCAGACCCCGGGGCAAGAGGCCCGTCACGTACCCCAGATCC
>JAPXQZ010000169.1:0-4218 GCA_033813835.1 Clostridia bacterium
CCTCATGCCCGGGCGTGTCCAGGAAGGTGATGCGCTGCCCGTGCAGCTCTACCGAGTAGGCGCCGATATGCTGGGTGATGCCGCCCGCTTCCCCGCGGGTCACGTGGGCGTCGCGGATGTAGTCCAGCAGCGAGGTCTTGCCGTGGTCGACGTGGCCCATGATGGTGATGACGGGCGGACGGGGCTTCAGGTCCTTTTCCGCGTCCTCCATCCCGGCGGTTTCAATCATCTGATCCTCGGCCGTGCGGTCCAGCCGCATGATCAGTTCAACCCCGAACTCCGAGCACACCAGGGAGGCGGTATCATAGTCCAATTCGCTGTTGATGGTCGCCATGTTGCCCAGCAGCAGTAGCTTCTTCAGGATTTCGCCGGCGGGTTTGCCGATGCGCTCCGTCAGGTCCTTTACCGTGATGGAGTCAGCCGTCATGTAGGCTTTTTCAATCTTGATCGGCGCCATCATCTGCTGGGCGGAAGGCTTCCGGGCGCGGGCCCGCTTGCCGCCGCGCACCACGTCCTCCTCCACGCCGATGAACTTGGGCTGGGACTTGCGAACGCTCTGCTTGCGCGACTTGCTCACGTGCTCCGGGTCGGGCTTGCGGACGTAATTTTTCTTGTTGGGGTCGTAGTTGCTGACCCGGTCCCTTTCAACCGCAGGCAACAGCTCGTCCGCCGGCGGCCTGCCGAAGCCTGATCCGCGCGGCGGGAGGGGCCTCCCCGGCATGGGGCGCGCGCCGGCGGCGGGCGCCGGGCGTCCGAAGGGCGCGGAACCCGGGGCGGGGCGACCATATTGTGGTGAGCCGGGCGCAGGCCGCCCATATTGCGGAGAGCCGGGCGCAGGTTGGCCGTACTGCGGGGAACCCGGCGCGGGCCTTCCGTATTGCGGGGAGCCGGGCGCAGGTTGGCCGTACTGCGGGGAACCCGGCGCGGGCCTTCCGTATTGCGGGGAGCCGGGCGCGGGGCGGCCATAGGCCGGTGAACCGGGAGCCGGACGCCCATAGGGCGGGCTGCCGGCGGGACGCGGCGGCGCAAACTGGCCCAGCGGCGCGCCGGCGGGGCGCTGGGCTGGCCGCGGAGCCGGGGCTGCCGCCGCGGGTCGCGCTTCCGGCGCGGCTGTCTGCGCGGATGGCGCGGGCTGCGCGGGAATAACGGTTTCAGCGGCGGGGGCTGCTGCGGCAGGCGCTTCTTCCGCTGCCTTCGGCGGTTCGGCCGCGGGCGCGGCAGCCTCGGCCTGCGCGGCCGGGACCTCCGCCTGGACGGCGGGGGCAGGCTCGTCCGGGGAGAAAACCGTCTGCGGAACCGCTTCCTCAGCCACAGGGGCTTGCTGCTGGGAAACGTCTTCCGGCGTTTCCGCCTCGTCCTCGTCCGGCATCGTCCAGGCCTTGGTCTGCTGCTGGAACATCTGCTGCTGCTGCTCCTGCTTCTGGCGTAGGCGCTCTTCCTCCTCCTGGCGCAGGAAGACCGATTCCTGCTGCCGGAGCATCTGCAGCATGATATCCGCGTTGCGCCGCACCCGCTCAGTTTCCGAGAGGATGACGCCCGCCTTCTGGTTGAGGTCACGGATGGTTTCCTTGAGTCCGACTTTAGCCATTCAGCCCTTGTCCTCCAACGTCGTTGTTCCGTCTTTCCCTGTCTGCGCCGGGTTGAGCATGGTTTCCGCCCTGGCCGCCAACGGCCCTTTTTTCATCGCAGCCGCCGCCATTCCCGGCCTTCCGCAGCTTTCCCCCAGCACGCCCGCTTTCAGGGCGAAGGCCGGGAGGTTGCGGAACCGGGCTGCGTCCAGCAGTTTCTTGCGCGTCAGCGCGCTGGCTTCCGGGTCATACAGCAGCAGGGCCGCTTTCCCTTCCCGGATGAGCTTCAGGCTCATCTCAGCCCCCGGCGCCAGCTGCCCGGCCCGGAAAGCCAGCCCCAGGATGCCTCCCAGCCCGCTCTCAGCCACCCTGCGGTTCCCTGGGCTTGGAATACTGAATCTGCCTGCCGAGCTGGTCGATGACCTCCGGTGCGACCGGCCGCTCCAGCGCGCGGTCCAGCTGCTTCTGCTTTGCGGCGCGCTTGAGGCAGGCTTCGTCCGGGCACAGGTAGGCGCCCCGCCCGGACTTTTTACCCGTGAAGTCCAGCGCGATCTCATCCTCCGGGGTCCGCACGACGCGCAGCAGCTCCTTCTTGGGCTTCATTTCCCTGCAGCCGACGCACATGCGCATGGGCACCTTCTTGGGCATCCGGGTATCTCCTCAGCTTCCCCGCGGGTCAGTATCCCGCCGTCTCGTCGCCATCGTCCCCGCGCTCGTACTCGTCCAGCGCCTGCGCGTCGCGGAGACTTTGCTCGCGCATCAGCTCCTCCATTTGGGTCTGGGACTTGATGTCGATCTTCCAGCCGGTCAGCTTGGCCGCCAGTCGCGCGTTCTGCCCCTCCCTGCCGATGGCCAGGGACAACTGGGTGTCCGGCACGATGACGCGGCAGATCTTCTCGGCGTCGGAGATGAACACGCTGACGACGTGTGCGGGGTTGAGCGCGTTGGCGACAAACTCGGCCGGGTCGCTGGACCACTTGATGATGTCAATCTTTTCGTTCTTCAGCTCGTTGACCACCTTTTCCACCCGGGATCCGCGGGGGCCGACGCAGGCACCGACCGGATCAATCATCGGGTCGATGGAGGTGACGGCGATCTTGGTCCGGCTGCCGGCTTCCCGGGAGATGGAGCGGATCTGCACGATGCCCGTCGCGATTTCCGGCACCTCCATCTCAAACAGGCGCTTGACCAGCCCCGGATGGATGCGGCTGACGTAGACCTGGGGGTTACGCATGATGTCGCTTCCGGAGCGGCGCACCTTCAGGACGTACACCTTGATGTGATCGCCCTCCCGGTAGGTCTCCCCCGGGATGAACTCATTGCTCTCCATGATTCCTTCAGTCCGTCCCAGCTCCAGGTAGACGGCCTTGGGCTCCACCCGCTGGACGATGGCGGTCAGGATCTCGTTTTCCTTCTCGATGTACTCGTCGTAGATCTTGCCGCGCTCCGCCTCCCGGATGCGCTGTACCAGCAGCTGCTTGGCCGTCTGGGCGGCCACGCGCCCGAAGTTCTCCGGCGTGACGTCGATCTCCACAATGTCGCCCACGTGGAACTCGGGCCGGATTTTCAGCGCTTCCTCCAGGGAAATCTGCATATCCGGCTCCTCGACCGTCTCCGCGACCAGCTTGCGCAGGTACACCCGCGCGCCTTCCTTCCTGGACAGGCGGACGGTCAGGTTGGACACCGGCGGGGAGGACTGCCGGTTGTTGCGCCGGTAAGCCGCCTTGAGCGCCTCCTCGATAGTGTCCACGAGGACTTCCTCGTTCATGTCCTTTTCGCGAGCCAGCATGGAGATGGCCTCCATCAGGTCCACTTTCTGGTTTGTCATTCCATTTCCTCCTGTATTTCCGCGTCCGCCTTGTCCAATACGCTCAAGTCGACCGCGCGGCGCACAACGGCGACGTCCCTGTGCAGGAAAGCCGTCACGCCCGCCTCCGTCCTGACCTGAATGCCCGTTTCGTCAAACCCCGCCAGTTCTCCCCGGTGCTCCTTCGCGCCGCCCTGCGGCTTGTACAGCCGGACCTCCACTAGCGCGCCCAGGGCCTTTTCCAAATCCCGCTTTGTTTTCAAGGGGCGATCCAGGCCCGGGGAACAGACCTCGAGGAAGTCGTAGTCAATCCTCTCAAGCCCCGGCTGCACGGCGCGGTGGAAGGTTTCGCAGTCCTTCAGCGTGACGCCGCCGGGCTTGTCCAGGTAGTAGCGCAGGTAGGTGCCGGCGCTTTCCCGGTCCAGGGCGGTCTGGACGACCTCGTACCCCAGTTGCCCGGCCACCCGGCCGCCTTCCAGCTCGGCTTCTTCCAGCCCCGCCTTTTTCTTCATCCTTCTCCTCAAAACAAAAAGCGGGCTTTGCTGCTACTGGGCACCGTCGCGAAAGCGGACAGGCTTTCGTTCCATGCCGTTTGCAGCCCCCACTTCTTCGTTAAGCCCCTTCTTTCCTCAATAGCGTTCGCAGTAACTGAAGCACGGGAAGTATACCACCAATCTTCCGGCTTGGCAACGCCGGGCGCCAAATTTCCTTTGCAAGGGCGGCCGCCTTGACACCTCCCGCGGCGCGACCCTATAATTTATTGAATTATATGCGCCGGAAACGCCGGATCGGAGGCCGCCATGCACATCCTGGACGCCCTGAAGGAGCGCGGGCTCATCGCGC
>JAPXQZ010000170.1:0-4195 GCA_033813835.1 Clostridia bacterium
GCCCTCGTTATAGCGGTCCACCCCGACAATGGCGCGCGACAGCTCGGTGCGCCCCGCGCCGGCCAGGCCGCATACGGCCAGGGTTTCCCCGGCCTTAACGGAAAAGCTGACGTCGTGGAAAAAGCCCCAGCGGGACAGCCGTTCCACGCGGAACAGCTCGTCGCCGATGGCCGAGACGCGCTGCGCGTAAAACTCATCCACCGAGCGGCCGACCATCAGCTGGGTCATCTCCGCCTTGGTGATGCGGTCCGTGTAATAGGTGCCCTGCCGGCGGCCGTCGCGCATGATGGTGACGCGGTCGGAAATCTCGAATACTTCCTGCAGGTGGTGGGAAATATAGATGACCGCGATGCCCTGGGCCTTCAGCTGGCGGATGATGGCGAAGAGGCGGTGGACCTCCTCGCTGGACAGGGCGCTGGTCGGCTCGTCCATCACCAGGATTTTCGGGTTGTCACCCAGGGACTTCGCGATTTCCACCAGCTGCGCCTCGCACTGGCTGATGGCGGACACCGGGAGGGAGGGGTCCAGCTTGTCCAGCCCGACCCGGGAGAGCAGCGCGCGCGCCTGGCGCCTGACCTCCCGGTCGTTGATGAACAGGCCCCGCACGGGAAGCTTGCCCACCAGCAGGTTTTCCGCGATGGTGATGGGGCGCGCCAGGCTCAGCTCCTGGTAGATCATCCCCACGCCGTGCGCCTTGGACTGGGCGGGGGTATGGAGTTTGACCTCCTGCCCGTCGATACGCACGGTGCCGGTGTAGTCGTTGAAGGAGCCGGCCAGCAGCTTCATCAGCGTGGACTTGCCGGCGCCGTTCTCCCCCACCAGGGCATGCACCTCGCCCGCGCGCACGTCGAAATCGACGCAGTCCACCGCCAGCGTGCCGGGGAAGCACTTGGACACGTTGTGCATGTTGAGCATTTCCCTGCCCGCGCTCTGTTCCAACAATGTCGCGTCTCCTGTCTGACTGGATGTCGACGGCCCCGTGCGGGACCGGGGAAAGAGGAATATCCGGGATTCACGCGCGTTTCGGGCGCCTGGGGCCGGCGCGGGCATGTGTGGCATGGGGAAATGCGGGGAATGGCAGCACGGAGGTTCCGGACGCGCCCCGCCCCGGGGTTCTTCGCTTGTTGCATAGGAATATACCGTATCGCGCCTTGGGCTGTCAAGAGACGGCGCGGGGTGTCCGGATTGCAGAAAACGCCGGTGCCGGCTTCCTCCGGAGCGCGTTCGCGCTTGCTTGACAAGGCCGGAACGCCCTGGTATCATGAAGATCAATGGCCAGCGGACATACCTGAAAAATGCAAGGCGCGGTTGCCTGCAGGACAGATGTGGCGGAGGACGCGTGTTCCTTGTGTGTCAGGCCCGGCCCGGGGCAAAGAATCCTGGTCAGCGCTCGGCGCTGTCAATTATAGAAGGAAAGGTGGTTGCTATGAGGAAACTGACGGCTCTCGCACTGATGCTGATGCTGGTTTTGGGGGTGGCGGCCGGCACGGCCATGGAAAAAACCTACACCTTCGGCTACATCTACGCCTCCGCGGAGGACGACTGGAACGCCTTTGACTACGACTGCTTCGCCGACGCTGCGCAGCGCATGGGCGTGAAGGTGGTGTCCGGCGACGCGGGCTGGACCCCGGACACGCAGCTGAACATCATCCAGGATATGCACATCCAGGGAGTGGACGGCATCTATTCCTACACCATGTCGCCGGAGGGGGACGTGAAGGCGGCGGAATTGTGCAAGGAGCTGGGCATCCCCATCGTGTTTGTCAACTCCGAGCCCGCGCCCACCATCGACCCGGCTTCCTACGTCACCACGGTCTGCTGCAGCTACTACGACTACGGCTACACCGTCATCGACTACGTGGCCAAGAACTACCCCGGCTCCAAGATCTTCTACTGCGCGGGAAACCTGGGCATGGGTATCATCGAGGAGTATATGCGGGGCATCGATGCGGCGCTGAAGGACAACAACAATTCCGTCGAAATCGTCAAGATGACCGAGACCAACTGGATGGCCGACAGCGCGCTGGCCGCCACCCAGGACATGATCGCCAGCGGCGTGCCCTTTGACACGGTGTTCGCCAACAGCGAGCAGATCGCGATGGGCGTGGTGGCCGCGCTGGAGGGCGCCGGGCTGTTGGAAAAGACGCGCCTGGTTTCCACCGGCGGCAGCGCGGTGGGCATCCAGCTGATGAACGAGGGCAAGCTGGAGATGGTGGCGGGCTACGGCCCCGGCTACCAGGCCTACATGGGCTTCAAGGCCCTGTACGCGGCCGCGGTGCACGGCGACTGGACCGAGCAGAAGCTCTACACCTACTCCCCCGAGGTACTCACGAAGGAAAACGCGACTTCCATGGAGTGGACCTGGGTGCCCAACGACAAGATGGTCGAGCACGTCGGCGGGCTGGACGGCTTCAAATAAACTCTGCCTGGCGCGGGCGGGCCCCGGCATTCCGCCGGGACCCGCCCGCTTCCCGCGAGGGGAACATCGCATGAACGGCACCGCATTGATTGAAACCAGGGGGCTCTCGAAAGCCTATTCCGGCAATCTGGTCCTGCAGGAAATTGACTTCACCGTCCGCCCCGGCGAGGTCCACTGCATCGTGGGCGAGAACGGCGCGGGGAAATCCACGCTCATCAAGCTGCTCGCCGGGGCCGTCACCCCAACGGCCGGGGAGATTCTCTTTGACGGGGAGCCCGTGCCGCGGATGGACCCCCGCCAGTCCGCCGCCCTGGGCATCCAGGTGATCTACCAGGAGAACATCCTGGCCAACTCCATGTCTATCGCCGAGAACATCTATACTGGGCGCGAGCCAAAGACCCCCGGCGGGTGGTATGACAGAGGGGCGGCTGTCCGAAACGCCGGCGCGCTCATCCGGGAATACGGCCTGGACCTGGACCCGGAAACGGCGGTCAGCCGCCTGTCCGCCGCCGAGCGGCAGTTTGTCAAGATTTTAAAGGCGATGGCGAAGGACGGCCGGGTGTTGATCATGGACGAGCCTACCTCGATGTTCAGCAGCCGGGACAGCCAGAAGGTCCTGGACATCGTGAACAAAATCAGGGACAAGGGCGTCGCCGTCCTCTATATTTCGCACCATCTGCAGGAAATCGTGCAGATTGCCGACCGGGTCACCGTGCTGCGCGACGGCCGGAAGGTCAGCGAATACGCCCGGACGGAGGGGACGTTTGACCTGGGGCGGATTACCCAGGACATGGTCGGCCGGCCGGTCGACAAGTTTTACGTCAAGCAACCCCATGAGAAGGGCGAGGTCGCGGTCAGGGTCCGGGGCCTGAAGCTGCGCCGGGACAGCCCGGAGATTTCCTTTGAGATTCGCCGCGGGGAAATCCTGGGCGTGGCGGGCATGGTGGGCTCGGGCCGCACGGAGGTGGCGCGCGCGATTTTCGGCGCGGACCGGAAGTATTCCGGCGCGGTGGAGGTGCTGGGGCGGAAGGCGGACCTATCCAGCCCGCGCCGGTCCATCCGCAGCAACCTGGCCTTCGTCACCGAGGACCGGCAGCGCCAGGGCCTGGCGCTGGACATGAGCGTGCTGGAAAACCTGCTGCAGGTCTTTATGAACAAGACCCCGGGCGTCCTGTATTCCCGGAAGAAATCCTGGAAGCTAGCCCGGCCCCGGTTCGAGCAGGTGGGCGTGCGCGGCTGCGGGCCGTATACGCCCGCGCGGCAGCTGTCCGGCGGAAACCAGCAGAAGGTGGTGCTGGGCAAATGGCTGATGGTGGATTCGCAGTTCATGATCTTTGACGAGCCGACGCGCGGCATCGACGTCAACGCGAAAAGCGAGATTTACGGCATCATCGTCGGGCTGGCCAGGGCGGGGAAGAGCATCCTGTTGATTTCCTCGGACATGCCAGAGCTCATCGCGCTGAGCGACCGCGTCCTGGTCATGCGGAAGGGCCGGGTCGCCGGGGAAATCCGGGGGGAAGACATCTCCGAGCAGGAAATCATCAAGAAAGCCCTTGAGGTGGAAGTATGAGCCAGGCCAGCGCGCGGCGGAAATCGGTCCTCCAGGCCGTCGTCCGGGACCACCGGTTTTACCTTGTGTGCATCATCATCCTCATCAGCGCCGCGGCGGCGCTGCTCAACCCGCGCTTCCTGATGCCGCAGAACATCATCAACATCCTCCAGCAGGTGTCCGTCATCGGGATGTGCACGATGGGGATGGCGCTGCTGCTCATCACG
>JAPXQZ010000171.1:0-4195 GCA_033813835.1 Clostridia bacterium
CGAAGTGCGCCGTGAGCAGCAGGCCGCCGCTGACGATGGCGCCGATGAGCAGGCTCACCAGCAACCGGACAAAGGTTGGGCGCTTTTTGGTCATGGACTTTCCCTCCTGAAGGCGGCTTGCGCCGAATACTTGGATTATCAGGGATTATACACAGTTTCCCGCCGCATTTGCGCTTCATTCCTTGCGGGACGGGCAGAGGCTGGAGGGCTTAGACGATCTCCATGCTCTCAGCCGGAGAAACAGGCGGCGGCCCGCCCGCGCTGTCCATCCTGCGGGCAGCTTCCTGCCGCCATTTGCCGTACTTGAACGCCAGCAGGTTGATGACGGCACCGGTCACCCACACGAAAGTCATCACAATGAACAGTGCCTCTTCCCACCCGTTTGGGTGCTGCGGGGAGCGGGTCCAGGCAATAAGCAGGTAGGACAGCGGCAAACGGAGAATGACGGAGGTGAAGATGGAGATCATCATCGGGGTGCGGGTATCCCCCGCGCCGCGCATGGCGCCGGAAAGCGTCTGAATGAAGGCCATCGCAACATAACCTATAGCCAGGATGGCCATCATGCGCATGCCGGTGTTGATGATATATGCCTTGTGGATTTCATGGTCCTCCATGAACAGGCTCATGATTTCCCTGCCGAACAGCAGGATGGAAGCGGTGAGCACCATGGCGGTGATGACCGCCAGCGCGAGCCCCTGCCGTGTTCCTGCCTGCAGGCGTTCAACTTTCCTTGCCCCGACGTTCTGGCCGACGAAGGTAGTCATGGTCTGGCCAAAGGAAAAGTTGGGCATCATGGCGAAACCGTCCACCCGCATTAAGATGGTGGACATGGCCAGATATTCCGGGCCAAAGCGGTTCTGCAGCGGCTGCGCAAGAATCATCGCGATGGAGAAGATCGCCTGCGTCACGCCGGCGGGCAGGCCGAGGCGGAGGATATCCCGGCTTACACCGCCCCTGAGGCGGAAAGAATTACGGTTCAGGGCGAAGACGTCCCGCATCCGGTTGAGTTTCAGGTAGCACAGGATGGCAGAGATGGTCTGCGACAGGATGGTCGCCCAGGCCACGCCAGCAACGCCCCAGCCGAAGCTGATGACGAACCACAGATCCAGAACGATGTTCAGCAGGGTCGCCAGAATCAGGAAGGCCAGAGCGGACAAGCTGTCCCCCAGCCCCCGGAGGATACCCGCCAGGACGTTGTAGAACAACGCGCCGGTGATGCCCAGAAACAGAATCTGCATATATTGGACCGACCAGTCCAGGATGCGCTCCGGCGTTCCCAGCGCCTCCATCAGCGGGCGGGTGACGGCAAAGCCGACGATGGTTGTGGCCAAGGCGGCCAACCCGGTCAAGGAGAGGCAGTTGCCGATGGTCCTGGTCAGCATCGCGCGGTTTTTGGCGCCGAAGTACTGGGAGACCAGAATGCCGGCCCCCATGGAAACCCCCACAAACAAGGCCAGCATGAAGTTGAGCAGAGGAAAGGCCCTGCCTACCGCCGCCAGCGCGTCACTGCCCACGTAGCGACCCACGACGATGGTATCCACGGTGTTGTACAGCTGCTGGGCGATGTTTCCGACGAGCATCGGGATCGCGAACCCCAGGATTCTTTTCCAGGGAGTGCCGACGGTCATATCCCGGGGAGAAAAGAGCTTGCGGATGGCCTGCATGGGATACCTCGCTTTCAAAAATTGGGTTTGATTATAACAGCATGGATCCGGGCGGGCAACAAACGGCACAGCGGCAAATGGGGTGAGAACGGGTGAATCCCGCCGATATATGGTATAATCCAATTGAGGTGATGCGCAATGAAAGCGATGGTGCCCGAGAAAAAGATGGGCAAGAAGGCACGCCGGGAACTGAACCTGGCCCGGAGGACGACCTGGGAATTCAGCCCCGTCAGCCGCGTAAAGGACAGCCAAAAGAAGTACAGGCGCGAAAGAATCCGCCCCGAAGAATACCGGAGCGGATTTTTTATGCTTTCATTTGCCGGGGCAGCGAAGCCGCGCCTCTTGCCGCCCCGCTTCCTTGACGCTGCCCAGCCCGGCCTGTAGAATGGTCGTCGCGGGTGAAATGCCCGCCCGAAAGGCGCCAGATGAACACAATCTTCTCGGCCCTCATGGGCTTGGTACAGGGGTTATCGGAGTTCCTCCCCATCTCTTCTTCAGGGCACCTGATTGTGGCGGAAAAACTGCTGAGCCTGCTGGGATACCAGCCGGGCAATGAGCGGGTTGCCTTTTACGTAATGCTGCATATGGGCACCTTCATCGCGGTGGCGCTGGTATTCTGGAGGGACTGGGTGGACATGCTGCGGCATCCGGTCAAAAACCGTACCTTGTTGCTGCTGTTTATCGCCTCGCTGCCGGCGCTGCTGGTCAAGGTTTTGCTGGGTGACTGGATTGACGGCCTGTTCACCGGTTGGTTTTTGGGCATTTCCTTCCTGATCACAGCCGCTTTCCTGGTATTGATCGAATGGTTTGAAAAGAAGCGCGGCCGGGGCGCGGGCAGGGATGAGGCAGGTTTGCCGTCCGCCCTTGTGATGGGGGCTTTTCAAGGCGTCGCGCTGCTGCCCGGCGTGAGCCGCAGCGGTTCCACGCTGCTGGGCGGTGTGCTCTCCGGTCTGAACCGGAGGACGGCAACCAAGTTTTCGTTCATGATGTCCGCGCCTGCCATCCTGGGCAGCTTCCTGTCCGAAGGAAAGGACGCGGTGGAGCGATCCGGCGTGGATTCCCTGCTGGGTGCCAACACCCTGATTGGACTGGCCTTCGCGGCTGTATCCGGTTACCTGGCCATCCGCTTCATGCTCCGCCTCATCGAGCGGATCAGTTTTTACCGATTTGCTGTCTACGTGGCCGCGGTCGGCATCCTTGTTCTCGTCGCCCAACTCACAGGCTTCGCGGGCTTTCCGCCGCTGGTCTTTCCCGCCGCCGTTCCCACGCCCTGACCCAAGGAGGTGACCATGCCCCGAAAAATTCTGGTTTTACTTGCCGCCCTGATGCTGGCGTTTGAAATCCCCCCTGCTGCCGCGCAGGAGCCTGACGTCCTTTTCCCCATCCCCGGAACCGTTCGCCTGACGGGGACGGGCTTCTGGGAAACGCCCATGGATATCCGGGACGAGAAGGCGGTCTGGGATATGCTGATGGCGCCTGTCACGGTGGTGAAGGGCAACCAGAAGACCCAGCAGGTGCTTTACAGCGAGCCGGACGAAACATCCGCCCCCGTGGGCGACGTTACGCGGGATTCCCAGGGGCTGCACGTGCTGGAAACCCGGGACGACGGGTGGAGCCTGGTGGAAACCTACTCCAGTTCCTTCTTTGACAGCAAGGTGAAAGCCTGGAACGAACTGGTGAAGGGCTATATCCGCACCAACCAGCTGGAAACTGTTCAGCCCAAGGGAAAGTACGGGCTGGTGGTGGACAAACTGACCCAGCGCCTCTATATCTTTGAGGACGGCGCGCTCTATGATGTACTTGCCGTCTCAACAGGCCTGGCCAACGATAAGCAGCCCTACAATGAGACCCGCTCGGGCGAGTTCCTGCTGGTGAGCCCGATGGGCGGGTTTGAGGTTGAGGGCCTCAACGCCGCGATGGGGTTGCGCTTCAACTTCGGGGACGTGCTGCACGAGGTGCCCCACTTGGTGCGCAACGGTGAGAAACGCTACGAAAAGTTTGAGGCGGTGCTTGGCCAGCGTGCCAGCCATGGCTGCATCCGCGTACAGCGGAAGCGAACGCCCAAGGGCACCAACATGACCTGGGTATGGAACGCGCTGCGCCGCAGGATGGACACCAAACTGGTCATCTGGGAGGATCTGCCCGGCCGTCAGCTTCCCTATCCCGAGCCGCAGACGCCGCTGTACTACAATGCCAAGGGCGGTCAAAACTACCACATGGCGCCCAGATGCTACGGCGTGCGCGACAAGTTCCTCCCTCTGGCTGAGTTCACTTATGGCGAACTGGAGCAGGAGCCCTACCTCTCCCTGACTCCCTGCCCGTATTGCTTCCCCCCGCTGCGCACCGCGGAAATTGACGAAATCAATGAGGCACACAGGCTGCCCTGAGCGGTGAAACGGCAATCTGAGAAACCGGCGCGGAACCCTTGAAATCCTGAAGCCTTGATGATATACTATCTCAGCGCTCAAAGTGGCGCGTCCGGGGCATTAGCACAGTTGGTAGCGCGCGACATTCGCATTGTCGAGGTCAGC
>JAPXQZ010000172.1:0-4189 GCA_033813835.1 Clostridia bacterium
GACTATGGCATATCTTGCCGTGACCGGGCTGACGGAAGCGGCGATGCAGTTCCTGGTGATGAACGTGGCGTGCCTGCTGCGCTTTCTTTTGTGCCTGTTTTGGCGGAGGCAGCCACGTCTGAAACGGGCAGTCAGATGGTCGCCGGAGGCGGTATGGGCTGCGTGAAAAAGGGGGGATGCGTTTTTCAGGAGACCCTATATACTTCGCCGGAGATTGCCGCCGTCGGGCTGACGGAGGAACAAGCACGCGGGCGGGGGGCAAAGGTACGCGTCGGCGTGTTCCCGGTATCTGCAAACGGGAGGAGCATGATCCACGGCCAAGCGCTCGGAATGGCAAAAATCCTGTCAGACTCCGTCACAGGCGAGCTGCTGGGTGCCCATCTCGCAGGGCCTGGCGTCACGGAGCTGATTGCCGGCATATCGCTTGCGATGCGCGCTGAGGCGACGGATGAAGAGTTGATGTCAACCATCTTTCCGCATCCTTCCGTCAGCGAAATCACTCTTGAGGCAGCACACGATTTAGACGGACTGAGTGTCCACAAACAATACTAAGGAGGGCTTGCAAATGGATGTCAAACAGGAGTCCCTGTGGATGCATGAGGTATGGAAAGGGAAAATCGAGGTCATCAGCCGCGTGCCGGTTCGCAATCAGCACGATTTGGCCGTTGCCTATACGCCCGGCGTCGCGAACCCCTGCCTGGAAATCAGCGGGGACGTCGATTTATCCTATAAGTACACGCGCCGGGGTAACCTCGTGCTGGTTGTAACCGATGGAACCGCCGTGCTCGGCCTCGGAGACATCGGGCCGGAAGCCGGCATGCCCGTGATGGAAGGGAAATGCGTGCTCTTCAAGTCCTTCGCCGACGTGGACGCGTTCCCTCTCTGCGTCCGGAGCAAGGATGTTGACGAAATCGTCAACGTCGTCCGGCTCATCGCGGGGAGTTTCGGCGGGGTCAACCTGGAGGATATCGCCGCCCCGCGATGCTTTGAAATTGAGCGCCGGCTCAAGGAGGTTTGCGACATCCCGATCTTCCACGACGACCAGCACGGAACTGCTGTGGTTACGCTGGCGGGTGTCATCAACGCGCTGAAACGTGTCGGGAAGGACATCCGCACTATCAAGGTGACGGTCAGCGGGGCAGGGGCGGCAGCCGTGGCCGTTACGAAACTTCTATTGTCCGTTGGGGTCGACGACGTCATCCTATGCGACCGAAAGGGGATTCTGTGCCCGGGGCGGCCCGAGGCGATGGATGATTCAAAATCCGCAGTCGCGGAAATTACGAACAAACGCCGGCTGAAAGGTACGCTGGCTGACGCGGCAGTCGGCGCCGACGTGCTGATTGGCCTGTCGGGCTCCGGACTTTTCACGCCCGATATGGTTAAAAGCATGAACAAGGACGCGGTCGTGCTGGCGATGGCGAACCCGACACCGGAAATTTTCCCGGAGGAAGCGTTGGCCGCCGGGGCAAGAATCGTCGGAACCGGGCGCAGCGACTACCCCAACCAGATCAATAACGTACTGGCTTTCCCCGGAATCTTCCGCGGCGCGCTGGACGTGCGCGCCTCGGACATCAACGAGGAAATGAAAATCGCAGCCGCGCATGCGATCGCGGACTTTGTAGGCGACAGGCTGAGCGATACGTTCATTGTGCCCAACGCGTTCGACCCGGGGCTAGGCGCGGCGGTAGGGCAGGCGGTTGCCAAGGCGGCGCGGGATACCGGCGTAGCCAGAGTGTGATCGATGTTCACGCTGGAAGGGAAGGCTGTATTGATTACAGGCGCGGCGGGAGGAATCGGCGCGGCCTGTGCCAGGTTGTTCTCCCGGCATGGCGTCAAGTCCATGGCGCTTTCAGATTTGCGCGAAGAAAGTCTCGAGGCGATGTCACGGGAGATTAGCACGCAAACTGGTGTTCAGCCTCTGACGATTGCCGGAGATCTGCGGGAGCAGGTGGCATGTATACGGATTGTTCAGTCAGCAGCCGAGGGGATGGGTCGGCTGGACGTCCTGGTGAATTGCGCGGGCGTATCCCGCCTGGGCGGGATGTTTGATTTGACTGAAGAGCAATGGGATTTTACGTTTGACATCAACGTGAAGGGATTGTTCTTCCTATGCCGGGAAGCCTTTCGCGTAATGCAGCGGCAGGGAGGGGGAAGTATTGTCAATCTCTCCTCGCAGGCAGCCCGGTCGGGCGGGCTCGTCGTCACCCCGGACTATCCTGCCTCGAAAGCCGCGGTTCTGGCGCTTAGCAAAAGCCTGGCAAAGCTGGGCGCAAAGTACCAGATTCGCGTCAATACTGTTTCCCCCGGTTTGATTGCGACGGAGATGACAAAGGATTTCGGATATAACCCTTCCACGGTTCCGCTTGGTCGCATCGGGTCAGGGGAGGACGTGGCGGGCGCCTGCCTCTTCCTGGCCAGCGACTACTCTACCTACATCACAGGGGCTTGCGTGGACGTTAACGGCGGAATCGCGATGATTTGATCCCTTTGGGATTCCAGGGCACTCCCGCCTTCTCCCTACGCCTGCGCAGGGCTTGCTTGGTTTGTGCGATGGCCGGGTTCTCGTACTGCCAAGGCGTCCTTGCCTATCCGCAGCATGTTGCTTTAGAATAATTGGAGTCAGTCGCGCCGGTGTTACATATACGCTTGGGACGCGCGTCACTGCGTTGGGTTGAAACGGCTGAAAGCGGGGGATGAACCATAAAAAGGCGGGTCACAATTTATGATATCGCCGAGGAACTGAAGATTTCGACTGCTACCGTGAACCGCGCGCTGTCCGGCAAGGGCCGGGTCAGCGAAAAGACCCGCGCGTGCGTGATGGAGGTAGCCAGCCGGCTTGATTTCAAGCCGAACTTTCTTGCGCGCTCGCTGTCCCGGCGTGCGGTGCGCATCGCCGTCATCGCGTTTTCCAGTTTTCCGGAGTTCCACAATGAGTTTGTCCGCGGAACGCAGGAAGCCTATGCGGAGTTGATCGATTATAACATCGCGGTCGATTTTTTCCGCTTTGACCAGGGCGGTTCAAACTCCCCCGAGGGGCTGGAATACCTGGAAGGCCTGCTGGCCCATATTGCACAGGAAAAATATGACGGTGTGCTAATCTGCGGCAGGGACGCGAAAGGATTCGAGCTCCTCAGGCGCAGCGGGGTTACTGTAGCCACCATCGTCAACGACGTTGAGCCTGAACTCCGGAAATTCTGCGTCCGTTACAACGGGAGGGTGGCGGGAAGGACGGCGGCTGAATTGCTTTATCGTATGGGCAACCGGGAGAAACCGGTCATCATTGCAACCGGTGGCAACGAGAGGAGGGGAATCCATGAGGAGATTGTTGCCGGCTTTAGGGAACAGCTCGAAGTATGCCCTCTGAAACTGGAAGCGGTTTGCTGCCATTACGACGACGAAGGACTGGCCTACCGGGAAACGGTACAGATGCTCAAGGAAATTCCTGATCTTGGCGGGATATACGTCAATTCCTTTAATTCAAGATCGATTCTGCGGGCGGTGTGCGAGTCCGGAAGGATGGGGGAGATCTGCATTATCACCTCGGACGTCTATGAGGAACTCCGGCCCTATATCCGGGAAGGCATTGTCAGCGCGACTATTTTCCAGAACCAGTATCAGCAAGGAAAACTCGGCCTGAGGCTACTCTATCAATCCATTACTGAAGACCTGGCCGTCAGTGACACGACTTTGATTTCACCCCAGATTGTGCTGGCCAGCAACCTGGATCTCTATTGAACCAGAGTCCATTCAGGTCATCGGCTGAATCGTTCGATACAGATAAAAAACACTCGTCCAAGTGGCTTTGGCTCCTTGACAGCGGAACGCCCCTGCGATATGATTTACCCAGATCCGCAAGCGGTTCCGGCGGACGGTACTGTTCGCGCGATCGTATCCCCATGGAAGTGGGGATCAATATAAAAGGAGGCGTCACATGAAGAAACTGACTGCGATTCTGGTGGCTCTGGTTCTGATCCTTTCCATGACGGCGGCCTTAGCCGCGGACTACAAGCCCGACGATTATCCCGTAGCCATCTGCATGTCCAACACCAACCACCCGGTTCACCGAATTGTACAGCTGGGCTTTCTGAAAGCTGCCGAGAGTTTTGGCTATGAACGCGGCAAGAACGTCAACGTCATCGGTACCGAGGGCGGGGACAACGCCGAGGTTTATGCGGCGGCGGAAGCCTTT
>JAPXQZ010000173.1:0-4184 GCA_033813835.1 Clostridia bacterium
CGGTCAGGATCCCTACAACATCGGCGTGTTGACCATGAAGGCGCTCATCCAGGATATCGAGACCGGCGACTTCCCGCAACGCGGTGAGCTCATCATCGTTCCCGGCGTCGTGCTGACCCGCGAGGACCCCGAAGCGGTCAAGACCTTCAGAGAAAACTTCATCAAGATGACCGGCGGCGGCAACTAAAGCCTTCCGGTTACCCGACAAACGGCGGGGCCAGGATCCCCTGGCCCCGCCGGGTTATGAAAAAACCGACCGCCGGGCACAGCCCGTGGGCAGGGGGTGCTGCGATTGAGCAAGCTGATCATCCGCGACGTATCCAAGCAGTTTCCGGGCACGCTGGCCTTAAACGGCGTCAGCGCCGTCTTTGAAAGCGGCCAGGTCAACGCGCTGGTCGGCAAAAACGGCTCGGGCAAGTCCACGCTGGTCAAGATCATCAGCGGGGCGCAGCCCGCCACCTCCGGGCAGGTATTCCTGGACGACCAGGAAATGGTCTTCCACAACCCGGAGGATGCCATTGAGAAGGGCATCGCAACGGTGTACCAGGAACTGAGCCTGGTGCCCGGGCTGACGGTGGCGGAAAACATCCTGCTGGGCCGCTTCCCGATGAAGGGCCCCTTCATCGACTGGGAGCAGACCTTCCTGCAGGCGGGAGCGCACCTGAAAAGCATGGGTGTAGACATCAACCCGCGCACCCCGGTGCACGAGCTGGCCATGTGGCAATGCCAGATCGTCGAAATCGTCAAGGCGATGAGCACCAACCCCAAGGTCATCCTGCTGGACGAGCCGACCTCCTCGCTCTCCCGCAGCGAGACGGAAATCCTCTTCAAGCTCATCCGGGAACTCAAGAAAAAGGACGTGGTCATCCTCTACATCTCCCATCGCCTGCAGGAGCTGTGGGAAATCGCCGACAGCTGCACGGTGCTGCGGGACGGACTGCTGGTCGGCCGGGAGAACATGGCCGACATGAGCCAGCAGAAGCTAATCCGGCTGATGTTCGGCGACGTGGAAATCCGCCAGCGGCCGGCGGACCTGACCTTTAACGAAAAGGACGTCATCCTCAGGGTGACCAACCTGGAGAACGGTTCCCGTGTGCGCGGGGTGTCCTTCGAGGTGCGCCGGGGCGAAATCCTGGGCATCGCCGGGATGCTGGGCTCCGGCCGCACGGAGCTGCTGCGGGCGCTCTATGGCGCGGATAAGCCCACCGGGGGCACGGTGGAATTCGCCAGCCGCCCTATCCGCAAGGCCGCGCCGGGAAAAACCAAGGCGCTGGGCTTCGGGTTCACGCCGGAGGACCGCAAGATCGCGGGCCTGGTGCAGATCCTGTCGGTAAAGGACAACCTGATCCTCGCCAGCCTCAAGCGCCAGTCCGTCGGCCCCTTCATCAGCCGGGAGAAGGAAAAGGCCGCCGTGGACACCCAGGTGAGGAACCTGGACATCAAGGTGTCCGCCGTGGGCGGCGCGGTGTCGGAGCTCTCCGGCGGCAACCAGCAGAAGGTGGTGGTGGGCAACTGGCTCAACAACCAGCCAGCGCTGATGCTGTTTGACGAACCCTCCCGCGGGATCGACGTGCAGTCCAAGCAGCACATCTTCAAGATCATCTGGGATATGGCGCGCCAGGGCATCTCCAGCATCGTGGTATCCTCGGAGCTGGAGGAGCTGCTGGAGGTCTGCCACCGGGTGCTCATCATGCGCTACGGGCTAATCGAAGGCGAAATCATCCCGGAAACCACCTCGATTGAGGAACTTTATTCCCTGTGCATTGGAGGCGACGACCTATGAAATCAGCGCAGCTGAAGAACGCCCTGCGGAAGAACACCATCACCTTCATCCTCCTGATCATGGTCGTGCTGCTCGCCATCTTCGCGCGGGGCTTCCTGAGCGTGAACAACCTGCTGAGCATCCTGCGCTCCATGGCCATTATCGGCGTCGCCGCCTTCGGAATGACGATGGTCATCATCGGCGGGGAAATCGACCTGTCCATCGGCTCGACCATCGGCCTGTCGGCGGTATTGACGGCCTGGGTCGCCAAGCGACTGCAGGGCGGGCTGGGCGCGGACTGGGCGGTCATCATCGGCATGGCCGTCGCCCTCCTGGCCGCGGCGCTGGTGGGGCTGTTCAACGGCTTCATTCGGGTGCGTTTCAACATCCCCTCCTTCATCATCACCCTGGCGATGCTCAACGTCCTCTACGGCCTGGCCGCCATTCTCTCCTCCGGCTTCCCCATTACCGTCACCGCCCAGTGGTTCAACGTCATCGGCGCGGGCCGGATCATCAAGACCGGCGGCTTTTCCGGCCTGCCCGTGGCCTCCATCTGGCTGGTATTGACGTTTTTGATTGTGTACGTGGTGATGAACCGCACGCGCTTCGGGCGCGAGGTGTACGCGGTGGGCGGGAACCAGGAGGCCTCCCGCCTCTCCGGGGTCAACATCGCCAAGGTGAAGATTGTCACGATGATCGTCTCCCAGGTCACCGCGGCCATCTCCGGCATCATCCTGGCTTCCCAGGTGCTTTCCGGCTCCCCGCAGTTCGGCCGGGGTTACGAGACGGACGTCATCTCCGCCGTCATCATCGGCGGCGCGTCACTGTCCGGCGGCCTGGGACGCACCACGGGCACCCTGTTCGGCATCCTGTTCCTGGGCGTGATCCTCAACGGCATGACCCTGCTGGGCGTGGACGACTACGTCAAGTACGTCGTGCGCGGCTCGCTGATCCTGCTGGCCGTCATCCTCAACACCATCCAGACCCAGAAAGCCCGGCACACCCTGTAAGGCCGCGCGTCAGAACGCGGCCCGGGCGGGTATACATACCGGACTGGAAAGGAGGGGGTTTTATGCCGCTGTACGAATATTACGGGAACGCCGAAAACAAGGTGGCGCTCAGCGAGGAATTGAAGTCCGGGATCGTCGTGGGGACGGACCGGGTCATCCGCGAGATCGCCCGCGTCGCCCGGGAGAAAGGCGCCGTCGCCATTGACGGCTGGTACGGGGTGAACTTCGCCGCCCTGCAAACCGCGCTGCAGAAGGAACTGGGCGGCGGAGCGCTGTTCCTCCACAGCGCCGAACTGTACCGGGACGCGGAAGACATCGCGAAATACCAAGCCAAGTACGTGACGGAAGACCCCTCCTTCGGCTGGGTCAATTCCGAGGGCGTGCTGCAGGACCTGATGGAGCCCGCCCGCGTCGCCCAGGTGCTGGAGAAACTGCGCAAGGCCGCCGCGGAGGGCAGAACCGCCGTCGTCTACGGCCCCGGCGCCGCGGTTTCGGAACTGGACGGGGCCGTCAACGCGGTCTTCTACGCGGACTTCACCATGCAGCCCATGCTCTGGCAGATGTGGGGCGGGCAGCTGGTGCCCTTGGGTAGCCGTGAGCCCGCCCGGGACTACGCCTGGAAGAAATACTACTACAACGACTTCTATCTGCTGTACCGGCAGAAGAAGGCCGTCTTCGGGAAGATGGACTACTACATCGACGCGGTCCGGGAAGACGAGCTGAAGCTGCTGCCCAACGACGCCTACCAGGCGATGGTGGACGAGGCGGTGAAGCAGCCGGTCAAGCAGGTGAAGATCCTGCAGCCCGGCCCCTGGGGCGCCTACCGCTACCGGGACCTGTGGCAGGTGGAGGGGCTGGAGTGCAACGCCTGGAACGAGTTGGCGGGCATTGAGCTGTCCGTCCTCATCGACCTGGGGCTGGAAAAGCCCATCAACATCCCCTCCCAGAACCTGATGCAGCGGCCGGTTGAAATGGTGGGCGCGTACGTGCACAAAACCTACCCGGACCTGCTGCCGCTGCAGGTGTGGCTGGATGACGGCTACTTCCCCGAGCCCGTGAGCTGGGAGCGCTCCAGCATGCCCATTCACAACCACCCTTCCACTCAGTACGTCAACCGCCATTTCAACGAGCCGCTGGGGCGGTATGAGACCTACTACATCGTGGAATCCTACAAGGGCTCCTCCACCTGGATGGGCTACAAGGAAACCGCCGACCTGGAGGAGTGGGAGCGGCTGTGCCGGGAATCGGAAAACAGGAAGGTCATCCCCAACTGGGAGGACTTCATCAAGCGGTGGGACACCAACGTGGGCGACCTGTTCCACATCCCGCCGGGCACCACCCACGGGCACGGCGGCAACCAGATGATCCTGGAGATGGACACCGGCCCCAGCGTCGCGGGCACGGAGTACTCC
>JAPXQZ010000174.1:0-4162 GCA_033813835.1 Clostridia bacterium
CGCCAAGGAGCTTCGCGAGCTGTCCGTTGAGCTGGCCGTTGAGCCGGCTGTTGAATTCGGACGCCGCCTTGTTGTATTGCCCGGCATCCGCCCAGATCGCGCTTTGCTCCAGACCCCGGGGCAAGAGGCCCGTCACGTACCCCAGATCCCGGTCGTCGGAGAGAACGCCGGGGCTTGCCTTCAAAGCGTCCAGCAGGGCGCCCGCGTCCCCTGATAGCCGGCCGCTGGCTGCCGCCTTCTCCATCAGAGGCAGCCGGGACTCCAGTTCGCCCACGTCCTTCTCCACCGCCTGGATGAGGGGATTGAGTACGTCGGGGGCATCCTGCCGGTGCCGGCGTGCGACGACCAGCAGGTTGTGCCCCATTTCCGCGCGCGTGGCCAGCACGCCTTCCAGCGACCCCAGCGCGGTTTCCACCTGGGCCTTATCCTGCGAGAAACCGCGGTAAGCCCCCCAGCCGACGGCGACAACGACCAAGGCCAGCATCAGCAGGAAGGCCAGAATGGCGCGGGGGGTGTAGTTCATCCTCGACTCCGCAATCAGCCGTTGATGAGGCGCTGCTTGAGCTCGTCTTCCATACGGGCGAGGGTCTTCTCGGCCTCGGCGCGCTTCTGGCGGCCCTCGGCCTGGATGCGGACGACCTCGTTCATGGTGTCAATCAGGGACTTGTTGGTCTGCACCAGCGTCTCGATGTCGATAATGCCACGCTCGGCCTCCTGGGCAGTTTCAATGGTGCCCTGCTTGAGCGCCTCGGCGTTCTTCTTGAGCAGCTCGTTGGTCATGTTGGTGACAGCGCGCTGAGCTTCCATGGCCTGGCGGGAATGCTGCATGCCCAGCGCCAGCACCATCTGGTTTTTCCACAGGGGGAGGGTGTTGACCAGGGTGGACTGGATGCGCTCGATGAGCAGGGAATTGTTGTTCTGCAGCAGGCGGATCTGGGGTGCCATCTGCAGGGAAATCTGGCGGGTCAGCTTGAGGTCGTGCAGCTTCTTCTCAAAACGGTCGGCTGCCTGTTCCAGGTCGCTGGCCTTCTGCGCGTCCATGGTGTCGCCGGACTGCTTCGCCGCATCCTTCAGGCGGACGATGTCGTTCTCGCGCACCTCGCGGAGTTTTTTCTCGCCCGCGACGATATACATGGTCAGCTCACGGAAATACTCCAGGTTCATGTCGTAGAGGTGGTTGAACATGGAGACGTCCTTGAGCAACTGAACCTGGTGCCCTTCCAGGCTGCCGGCGATGTTGGACACGTTGCCGGCTACGTCGTCAAAGCGCGCCTGCACCTGGGCCAGGTGCCTGCGGGCGTTGAAGAACAGGGCGCGAAGGCCGCGGGGCTTCTCGGCGGAAACCTCGAAGGACTTCAGCTCGCCCACCAGACGGCTTAAGCTGTCGCCCACGTCGCCCGCGTCGATGTTCTTGACTTCGGAGAGGATGGTGTCTGCGAAGGTGGAAACCTTCTTCTGCGCCTCCGCGCCGTAGAGCATCACGTGCTGGGGATTGGAGACGTCGATTTTGCGGGCGAACTCATCCACTGCCCGCCGCTCCTCGGGGCTCAGCGAGCTGTCCAGATCCTGGGCCAGCTTGGCCTGAACGTCCGGCGCGACCGGCGCCGTTTTCTGCGCCTGCTCCAGCTGGTCGATGACCGCCTCGACCTTTTCCCGGTCGGCGGTGTCGCTGGTCAGGGTCAACTGCGGCAGAGGCTTGCCGGCCGCCTCCTCGACGGAACGGATGGCCTGGGCCGCCGCATGCGCGGTTTCCTGGATCTCCAGCGCCTTGTCCTTGGCCGTCTCCAAAGGCTGGGAAGGCTGCGCCGGGTGGTTGTTGATGGGTTCGCTCATGGGTTACTCCTCCTTCATCTGCCGGGCTTGCGCCGCAGCCTGGCCCGTTTCCGGGCGGAACTCGCTGGCCAGCAGGCTGTCCTGCCGCAACATGGCCTCCAGGACGTCAATATCAGTGGTGATGTCCAGCATATCGTTTTGGTACAGGGTTTCCAGCTGTTTATGGAAGGCGCCCAGCACAACCTGCATGGCCTGCTCGATGCGGCTTTTCGTAGCCTGGGCGCTTGCGCCGTCCACCCCGCGTTCATTGAGCTTGCGGTAGCCGGTGAGCATCTTCAGGGTGGTGGGCAGGTAATAATCCATGAACCTGCGGATTTGCGGGGCTTTGCCGGGCTGCTCGACGACCGTCTGGAAAATGCGGTTGGAAACGCCCTCCAACTCGACAATCTGCGCGGACAGCTTCGGGTCGGGAATCAGGTCGTCTTCCCTGCGGATTTGCTGCAGCATATCCCGGCCGCGGGCAACCAGCCGGTCAACCGCCTCGTTGCCGGTCTTGGGCAACTCCTCCACGGCGGGCACCGGCCTGGATGTATCCAGACCGGAAAACATGATGTAGGCGACCCGCCCCAGGATCAAGGCAAGCGCGCCAGCGATGGCGTAATGGCCCAGGCGGTAGAGGGGGAAGAGCGCCGAGTAGGCCGCCACGGTGCCGCCCGCCGCAAGAAAGGCGGCAAATAAGCCCTTGGCGGGCGAGGTGGACTGCTTGAGCTTTTTAGCCATTCGACCTCCGGATCGCGTCTGGGCTTCAGTGGAACGGGCGCAAACTCTCGCACGCATTATATCATACCCCCATTCTGGGTTCAAACCAAAGAAACGGGCTGGATTACCGGACGACGCGCGCCCCACCCGGTGTGGTATAATGCAACCCGTGTGAATAAATGCAGGAGAAAACGCATGGTCATCATCGGCCTGAGCACCAACCGCGACGCGGCACAGGGCGCGGACTGCATGCCGCGGGACTACGCCCTGTCCGTCCTGCGCGCCGGCGGGCTTCCGGTCATCTTCCCGATGGTTCCGATGAACCAGCCCAAGTACGGCGAAGCGATGGACAAATTCCTGGAGACAGTGGACGGCGTGGTATTGACCGGCGGACCGGACCTGGACCCGGAGATCTACGGGCAGGCGCGCCTGCCCGCATGCGGGATTCCCGTGCCCGAGCGCGACAAAGCCGATCTGGAGCTGTTCAGGCGCCTGGAAGCGTCCGGCAAGCCCTTCCTGGGTATCTGCCGGGGGCTGCAGGTTTGCAACGCCGCCCTCGGCGGAACCCTGTACCAGGATATCGGAAGCCAGATTCCCGGCGCCCTCGGGCACCAGCAAGCCGGCCAGAACAAAGCGCATCCGGTGGAAATTAAAGCGGGCAGCCTGCTGTCAACGGTAATGGGGAGCGGGACGCTGGGGGTTACCTCGCGTCACCACCAGTCCGTCCGGCGCCCGGCGCCCGGCCTCATCGTGTCCGCGTCAAGTCCCGACGGCATCGTGGAGGCGCTGGAGTTTGCAGACGGGCGGCCCGCGCTGTGCGTGCAGTGGCATCCGGAAAACCTGACCGTCGACGATCCGCGCCACCTCAAGCTGTTTGAGTGGCTGGTGCTGGAAGCGGGGAAGAAACCGTGAGAATCGCGCTAGTCTCGGACCTGCACGGCAATATGACCGCTGTGGAAGCACTGGAAAAGGATCTTGCGTTGCGCGCGGCAGATGAAGTCTGGTGCCTGGGCGACCTGGTCGGCAAGGGCCCCCGTTCCGACCGCACCTTTGACTGGGCGGTGCGCAACTGCAGCGTTGTGCTGGGGGGCAACTGGGACTACGGGGTCGGGCGGAAGGAATTCCACCGGGACTCCTTTTACCACCGGCAATTGGGCCAGAAGCGCCTGGACGCGCTGGCCGCTCTTCCCCGGGAAAAGCGCATCCGCTTGTCCGGACGCAACATCCGGGTGATTCACGGGCGGCCGGTCATGGGCCGATTGCTCAACATCCAGGACAGCCGGGAAGCGCTGGCCGCGTTCCTCAAGCCGGATTTTGACATGCTGATCTACGCCGATTGCCACCGACAGGGCGTGCGCACCCTGGGCGGGCAGATCGTCAACGTCGGCTCCGTGGGCAACGCCCTGGGCGTGCCTATGGTGCAGTATGCGCTGCTGGAAGGCGTCCCCGGGGACGCGCCCGCGCCGCTGGTCACAAGCTTCATTACGCTGCCCTACGACAACCAGGCTGCCGCGCGGGAAGCGGAGGCAGAGCCTGAACTGCCGGACGCCCAGGCCTATATCCAGGAAGTGCTAACTGGTGTATACGCGGGCAGTATGCGGAAATCAGCCGCCCCAACCATCGCTACGTA
>JAPXQZ010000175.1:0-4151 GCA_033813835.1 Clostridia bacterium
ATACTGTCCTTTCCGCCGAACCGGGCGACCAGCGCCTGAGCGAACGGGAGCGCGCCTTCGGAATCAACCTGGCCGCGCAGGACGTGGAAACCCTGTTGGGATATTACCGCTGGCAACTGTCCGTCACCGCAACCTGGCGGGGGGAAAAGGGCAGACTTGCCCGCGAATGGCTTCAGGAGGAGCTGGATGAGCAGGAACGCAAGCGTAGGGACGATTTATAGCTGGCTCGACGGCGTCGCGCCGTTCGCCTCGCAGGAGGATTTCGACAACGCGGGGCTGCAGGTCGGGCATCCGGAAGACCGCGTCAAGCGTGTGCTGCTGGCGCTGGACGCGACCCGGGACGTGCTAATGGAAGCGGTCGAATGGAAGGCGGACCTGGTTATCGCGCATCATCCGCTGCTGTTCGCGCCGCTTGTAAGCCTCAGCCGGGAGGATTATGCCGCGGACCTGCTCAGCGGCTTTATCAGGGAAGGCGTCGCGCTCATCGCCGGGCACACCAACCTGGACCGGTCGGATGCGTATTCCCCCGGCGCCGCGCTGGCGCGACTGCTGGGGTTGGAGAACGTCCGAAAGGCAGGCTTGTATCTCGTCCTGGGCGAGCTGAAGAAGTCACTGGGCGCCACGGAACTGCAGGCAGAGATAACGAGAAGGCTGGGCGGGCCTGTCCTGTGTTTTCGGGGGGATGGCGATACCAAACCGCTTACGACACTGGCGATTGCCGGCGGCGCGTACAGCGAGGGGTTCAGGGAGGCCTTTACATCCGGCGCCCAGGCGCTGCTGACCGGAGAGGTCCGGCATCACCATGCGGTCGAAGCCGCCGCCAGGGGCATCGTCCTGTTTGAAGGCGGCCATCACATGACGGAAGCGCCGATGCTCGCCCCCCTTGCGCTCGGTTTACAAGAGGGCATGAATCAGTTACAATATTCTGTACAGGTTCGGGTCTCCGGCAGTCTTCCCTACCGGGTGTCCTGAACCTGCTATGGGAGGAAACGATGACGCAATTGGATCTTTTATGGGAGTATCAACAGGCTGACACCGAGGCGGACAACATGGCGCATTCCATCCGCCAGTCGCCCAAGCGCCAGAAGCTTCTGAAGCTGCGGGACTATATCCGCGACCAGCAGGAGAGTTTAAAGACCCTGGAGAACGAGCTGGTCGCCATGTCCGACCGGATGGATGCGCTGAAAGACGCGGTCTCCTACGCGGATGACCAGCTCAAGCAGCTGCAGAAGCGCGTGGAAAGCGAACCCGCCCAGACCAGCCAGCAGATTGGCCAGTACGTGGCGGAGGCTGACCAGCTCAACCTGACCTTGGGGGACTACGAGCAGGAAATCCGCCGGGTGCGCAAAAGCGCGGAAGACCGCGACCGCAGACAGCGCGATATCAAGGTGCGGGCCATCAAGTCCAAGGAAGAGTTTGACGTTCTGCGTGTGGAGTACGAACAGGAGTTCAAGGAGAAGTCTGAGGTTTTAGATCAGCTGCGCCTGGCGGCAGAGGAGAAGAAAAAGGGCATCGAGCCGGAGTTTTTGGCGCGTTACACCGCCATCAAGCAGCACTGCACGCCTCCGATGGCGAAGTTGATCAACGGTCAATGCGGCGGATGCAACATGGGGTTTCCCTCTTCTGTTCTCGCCGCCATCCGCTCAGGCAAGCAGGTTGAGTGCGAGACCTGCGGGAGGCTGATTATCGGATAAACCGGAATGATTTGATGAGGCAGGCGGATGGCCGCGTGCCGAAAGGCATGAGGAAAGTCCGAGCACCGCAGGGCAGGGTGCCAGCTAACGGCTGGTGGAGGCGACTCCAAGGCAAGTGCAACAGAGAGATACCGCCGAGCAATCGGCAAGGGTGGAAAGGTGCGGTAAGAGCGCACCGGCGGCCTGGCGACTGGTCCGTCCTGTAAACCCCACCTGGTGCAAGATAACCGGGGGCATATGAGTGGCCCGCTCCGTCCCCGACCATCGCTGCAGCGGCCTGGCGACCGGCCGCGAAGATAGATGGCCATCCACGACAGAACTCGGCTTATAGCCTGCGCTCATCCTTTCAAACGAAAACCGTCTGTACAGGCGGTTTTCAATGTTATCGAATCGGTGGATGGACAGTTTTCAGCGGGATCCTCAGCGGGAGTTCCGGCGGAATTGCTGCCTGCGCTTCCATTGCCGCGACTGGGTGCGCGCCAGGTTCAGCAGATCGCCTCCAAAGAACAGCACGATGTTGACCAGGCTGGCCAAGATGGCCGCGCGCAGCGGCCAGGAGCCGTTAATGAATCGATATATGTAGAAGACCCCATTGAGCAGCGCGAGCCACTTGACCTTGATCGGAATCATGAAGAACAGCAGCAGTTCGAAATCCGGATACTGGATGGCGAATGCGAAGAAGAGGGAAAGGTTCAGAAATTCATTGGTTCCGATACCCGTCAGCAGCCCGGCGGCCAGCGCGGCCGCTGCGCCAATCAGGTAGAACAGCAGAAACCGATGGGCGCCCCACCGTCCTTCGAGCGCGGTGCCGACGAAGTAATAGAAGTACAGCATGAGGGCGACCTGCAGGATGCTGGCCGATAAGGGCGGGACAAGCAGAAAGGTAACGAGCCGCCAGACCTGGCCGCGGAAAACCATGGGCGCGACCAAATCCATCCGCCCGATGAGGCCAAAAGCGGGGAAGAACAAATCAAGAACGTAGACCCCGGCCATCGCTAACACGACGAAACGGAAGAAGGGCGCGACGCGCAGCCGGTACAGCGCGCGCTCCAGGCGGTTCATCAGGTTCACTGCCGCAACCTCCCTTTCCGTAGATGATAGTTTATTGTAGCGGCTGATTGTTTGGGGCGTCAAGCGAACGGTGAACTGGAGGCGATTGAAGCCAACCATTTCCTGACGCTCCAAAGCAAGGGATTCTCTAATAAAAGACGCCCGGCACCGTCAGGTGCCGGGCGCTGTGCCTGGAAACAGAGGCTTCAGCCCTGGGCTTCTTCCTTGGTTTCAGAAGCTTCCGCTTTGACGGGAATCCTGCGCACGATCTTCTCTTCCGGCTTTTCCTTGGGCAGCGTCACGTACAGAATTCCGTTCCTATAGTTGGCGCCGATGTGATCCGCGTCGATATTCTCCAGGTTGAAACTGCGTTCCATGTGTCCGCTGCGGCGTTCGCAGTAGAGCCTGCCGCTGTCTTCCTGGCTGTTCTCGCTTTGGTAATCGGCGCTGATGGTCAGCATGCCCTCGTCGACGGTCAGGTTGATCTGGTCTTCGCTCAGTCCCGGCAATTCCGCCTCAATCAGGTAGGCGTCGTCCTTTTCGCGGATATCCACACGGAATCCATTAGCCGTCATGCCATCCGCGATGGTGAAAAAAGAGCGGAAGAAGGGATCTGAAAAAATCGAGTCGACCGTCCTGGCCGGCCTGCTCAGATAGCGCCTGTAGGGAACCATTGTAAACATCTTGCATCCTCCTCATTCGTCCTTGCGAATTACATCCCGGTCTGTCCGGTAATATGATTATACCCAATAGGTCAAAGAAAGTCAAACACGGGTTATTAATAAACTGTAAACTCGAATCAACTATAACTTCAAAGTCGCGCCCTGATGACCTTGTATCCTCTGAAAACCTTGCATAGAATAGGGTTGATGGACCAGATGCCGCCTATTTCCCTGGAGGTAGAGCAATCCTACCGGCGCTCCGGAAAGCCCCGGCGCGTTCTCGTCGCCTTTTCTGGCGGTTCCGACTCAACCGCGCTTTTGTTTGCGCTGGTTGAGTTGTCCAAGAAGTTGCCAATGGAGCTTTGTTGTGTTCACGTCAACCATGGCTTGCGCAGCGGCGCAGATGCTGAGGAAGACCACGCGAGGCTGCTGGCGCTGAAACTCGGCATTCCCTTTATCGCAAAACGCGTCCGGGTATCAACGGCCGGAAACTTGGAAGATAATGCGAGAAAGTCGCGTTACAATGCTTTTCTCGAAGCAAAAGCAGAAACGGGATGCGATGCCGTTGCGCTGGCCCACCATGCCGGGGATCAGGCGGAAACCTTTCTGATGCACCTGATGCGCGGCGCGGGGCTTGATGGTCTCTCCGGGATGCGGGAGTGGAGAGCGCCATTCTGGCGGCCTTTCCTTCGGATTCCAAAGGAAGAAATCACAGCTTATCTCCTGATCTGTGGTGCTGAATGGG
>JAPXQZ010000176.1:0-4118 GCA_033813835.1 Clostridia bacterium
CCCCAGCAGGATGAACCCCGCCAGGTGCTCGTTGATGTAGAGTTTTTTGGCGTACTGGAACATCTCGCTGTTTTCCATCACGTCCGCGTATGCGCGGGCGATTTCCTCGGAGGTCATCCCCTCCCGCTGGGTCAGCCCCGCGGAGGCGATATGGGTCCCCATGGTGTTGACCATGTAGGGGGGCGGCTTGGCCGCATACTCCCTCTGCCCGCCCGCGGCGTTGTGCCCGGCGATCTCGCCCTGGCCCCGGGCCACCGTCCAAAGCCCGTTACACCGCCCGTTGAGGGAGGCGCAGTCACCAGCCGCGTACACATCCGGGACGTTGGTGCGCATCCGGCTGTCCACGGGGATCAACCGGTCATAGGCGATGCCGCTGCCTGCAAGCGCCTCCGTCCGCGAAAATCTCCGTGACGGAGACGCCGGTGGTCACCTCCGACCCCTCCTTTTCCACCTGCTGGGTAAATAGCTCCGCCGCGCGCTCGTCCAGCTGCCGCATCATCAGCCGCGGCAGCCGCTCCAGGATCGCGTTTTCAATGCCATGCTTGTGGAAGGCGTAGGCGGCTTCCAGCCCCAGCAGGCCGCCGCCGATGACGATGGCGCGGCGCGTTTCTTTCAGCCGGCCTTCGATGCGCAGCGCGTCCTCCATCGACCACAAGGTTTCCACCCCGGGCAGTTCCGCCCCCCCGGACGGGCGGAATGACAGAGGCGCTGCCCGTCGCCAGCACAAGCCGGTCGTAGGGCACGCTGCCGCCGCCTTTCAGGGCGACCGTCCGCGCCTTCGTATCGATCCCGGTAACCGCTTGCCCAAGCCGCAGGATGATATCCCGTTCGGCATACCACGCCACAGGATGGATCAGCAGCCGCTGCGCCGCCGCGCGGTTTTCCAGCACCTCACACAGCCGTTGGCGGTAATAGGGAAGGTAGGGCTCCTCCGTCAGCAGGGTAATCAGGCAGCCGGGGTCCTGCGCCCGCGCGGCCTCGGCGGCGGACAGCCCCGCGATGGAGCTGCCGATGATGACAATCCGGTTTTCAGCCAAGGGAGCGCCTCCTTCGCGCCTGCATGCGAATCGTCTGGTGAAGGATGGAACCGCGCACGGCGCGCGGAAAGAGAACCTAAGGGAATGCCCTGGAAAAAGGGGGCTCATGCCCCCGGTAAAACCGCGGGAATCCCCGACGCGCTATTGCGC
Organism: Clostridia bacterium; assembly: GCA_033813835.1. GTDB lineage: Bacteria > Bacillota > Clostridia > Christensenellales > Aristaeellaceae > UBA6115. The sequence goes on from JAPXQZ010000176.1 coordinate 1,188, forward strand.
CCTGTATCCGCTGTCGAAATCGACCCGGCTGCGGTATGGCCCCTCCGGCCAGGCGGCCAGGTTATGGCAGGCGATGGCCACCGACTTGTCCAGCGTGGCCGGCAGGTTAAAGTTCCCGGAGATATGAGGGGTTAAAATCAGGTTCTTCTCCTTCCACAGCGGGTGCTCCGGCGGCAGCGGTTCCGGCACGGTCACGTCAATGGCGGCGCCTGCCAGTCGGCCGCTTTGCAGGGCGTGGAGCAGGGCATCCTGATCCAGGGCTGAGCCGCGCCCGACGTTGAGCAGGTAACTGCCCGTTTTCATCAGCCCGATGCGCTTTTCGCCCATCAGCCCGACGGTCTGCGGCGTTTCCGGCAGCGCCAGGACGACGACGTCCGCCTGCGGCAACAGGCTGTCCAGCTCGTCCAGGGTGTGCATCCGGTCAAACTCGGGCTTGTCCGGTCCTTTTCCCCGGCGCACGCCGATGGTCCGGGAACCCATCAGCGTCATCAACCGGGCGAAGTCCGTCCCGATGTTGCCCGCCCCGACGATGAGCACCGTCATCCCGCGGATGGAGCGGATTTCTCCGCGGTTTTCCCATAGCCCCTCCCGCTGGTCGTCCCGGTACTCGTGCAGGCGCTTGGTCAGCATCAGCAGGTAGCCCAGCAGGTACTCGGAGATGGATTCCCCGAAGGCTCCCGTGCTGCTGCACAAGACGGCCCCCGGCCGCAGGTCGTGTAGTTTGAGCAGATAGTCCGCGACGCCGGACATGGGCAGCTGCAGCATCCGAAGCCCCGCCAGTTTGGGCAGCACGCTTTTCCCCGGCAGGCCGAATACGGCGTCAAAGGAGGCCAGTTCCGCGTCGCTGAGTTCCGAAAACCGGGCGAAGCGGACCTGGGCTTCCGGCAGCGCGCGGCGGATCTGTGCTTCGTGCTCCGGCCGCACGGGAATGGATATCAGGACGTTTTTCAGGCGCATGGAACCTTTCCTCCTTCGGGCATTGATTGGAGTATACCCCGCCCCTGTACCTTGTTCGCGGGGACTGTCTATGTTAGGATGAAACGAGAAAAACGGCAGTTTCCGGCCGCCCCGGACTGGCCGGCGCCAGGGTGAGAGGGAAGAGCATGACGTCAGGTTCCTGTGTTTTTACCATTGTGGACCGCGGCAAGGCCAACGCCCTGTTGCACCGCGCGCAGCAAATCGGCGCCCGGCGGGGCACCATATTTCTGGGGGAGGGCACCATGTCCTCCCGCCTTGCGGACTGGCTGGGCATCAGCCAGACGCAGAAGGAAGTGCTGCTCATCGCGCTGCCGGACGACGCGGTGGATGGCCTCTACGCCCTTTTGCGGGAGGAGTTCCAGCTGCACAAGCGCTATAAGGGCATCGCCTTCTCCGTGCCCTACCGCGCTTTTGATCCGGAACAACCGTCCGGCCCGCACGATTTTGAACGCATGAAGGAAGCGCCCTACATCTGCCTGATGGCGGTCCTGCAGCGCGGCCTGGGGGAGGAGTGCATGTCCCACGCAAGGGCCGCCGGCGCGCGGGGCGGCACCATCCTGCACGCACACGGCGCGGGCGTGCCGCAGGATTTTTATTTCCCCCTGGCCATTGAGCCGCAGAAGGACATCGTGCTGATCGTCTCCCCGCGCGAGACCGCGCCTCAGATCCGCGACGCGGTTTACGCCAAGATGCAGTTGGAGCGCAAGGGCAGCGGTATCCTCTTCGCCCTCCCCGTCGTCCGCACCCTCGGCCTGTATGAGCAGCGCCAGGGGGAAAGGGCGGAGAAATGAGCCTGCTACGCCATAAAATCAACGAAGTCAGCCGTTCCCTGCTGCCGGTGATGGCCCTGGTGCTGTTGCTGGCCTTCACCCTGATGAAGCCGGACACCGACATGCTCCTCCGCTTCCTGCTGGGCAGCGCGCTGCTGCTGGTCGGCCTGGCGATCTTTCTGCTGGGGGTGGACCTAGGCATGAACCCCATCGGGGACCACATGGCCCGCGAGGTCGCCACCTCCAAAACCGGCTTCAAGGTCGCCCTGCTCAGTTTCCTCCTGGGTTTCCTGGTCACCGTAGCGGAGCCGGACCTTCTTATCCTGGGCAACCAGGTTCAGGCAGCCTCCGGCGGCAGCATCAACGCGATGGCCATGGTCTACCTGGTTTCGGCCGGCGTGGGCGTGCTCATCATGCTGGGCACCTTCCGGCTGCTAAGGGGCCGTTCCTACCCGCTGTTCATGGGCTTGGCCTACCTGGGCATCTTCGTTTTGAGCCTCTTCGTCTCCGAGGAGTTTCTGGCCATCTCTTTCGATTCCTCCGGCGCCACGACCGGCGCCCTGACTACGCCCTTCATCCTGGCGCTCTCCGCCGGCCTGTCGCGCATCAAGGGCGGCAAGACCTCGGAGGAGGACACCTTTGGCATGGTCGGCGTGATGAGCGCGGGGCCGATGTATGCGCTGATGCTCATGAGCATCCTCACCGGACAGAAGAACATCCAGGGCGAGGCGGCGGTCTTTACGCCCCAGCAGGGGGTTCTCCAGCCCGTTCTTGCTTTCCTGCCCCAGGAGTTCTTCGGCTCCCTCCAGGCGCTCCTGCCCTTAAGCGCGCTGTTTTTCCTGCTCAACGCCTTCCGCTTCAAGGCTCCCTGGCGTGAACTGAAGCGCATCGTCAAAGGCCTGGTGTATACCTTGCTCGGCCTGGCGCTCTTCCTGACCGGCGTCTACGCGGGTTTCCTGGACATGGGACAGGTCATCGGCCGCGTCATCGCGCGGGAGCATGCCTGGCTGCTGCCCGTGGTCGGCTTCCTTATCGGCATGATTGTCGTCCTGGTGGGGCCGGCCGTCATTGTTCTGGGCCAGCAGATCGAGGACACCACCGGCGGGCGCATTCCCGGCAAGATTATCAAGATGACCCTGTCCGTCGCCGTCGCGCTGGCTGTGATGGGTTCCATGATCCGCAT
>JAPXQZ010000177.1:0-4109 GCA_033813835.1 Clostridia bacterium
GTCCTGGCATGGAGATCCTTTATAGGACTCATTAAAAGAACCAGGGCCCGTCAATCGGTTTGGGGTGATTTTCCCTGAAATAAAATCGCCGCGAACGAAGCGTAGTCCGCGACGACGTGGTGCCGGAGACCGGACTCGAACCAGCACGGCCATAGGCCAAAGGATTTTAAGTCCTCTGCGTCTGCCATTCCGCCACTCCGGCAACGGTGGAATTATAGCAATTCGGGGTTGGCGGCGCAACGAGCGCATCGCGAACCGGCAAGGGTCATCTCTCTTTGTTGTCCATTAGGTGAAGCGTTACATTTTGCGCGATGGCGACAGGCGAAGCAGGTGCTCTTCCAAAAAAGGGGTCCGGGGCGGAACGCCCCGGACAGGGACATAGGGAGGGAATCCCCAGGTCAGACTGTCAAAGAACCCTGTTAAGCGAAAGCGGAGCCGGGTTCTTTACCTTTGACCCAAAGTATCTTTGACCTGACATACATGCCCTCCCGTATCCAGCCCAACCGCCCTTTACCGGTACAGCATCCCGTCCATCATCTTCAGGTTTTCTTCCGGCGTGGCCGCGGGAATTTCGCAGCCCGCGGCGATGCAGGTGTTGGCGCCGGAGACGGCGATGCAGTGGCCGACAGCCGCGCGCAGCGTCTGCTCGTCGCCCTTGAGCATTACGCTGACCGGATCCATGTTGCCGTTGACGGCGGTCTGGCTGCCCGAGAAGGCCTGGACGGCCTTTTCAAAGTCGACCATCCAGTCCACGTCCATGATGTCGGGCTTCACCCGGTCGCGGATGAGGGGCAGGATGGCAGTGGTGTTGCCGCAGATGTGCAGCTTGACCTTAGCGCCCAGGCCGTGGATGTATTCCACCAGCCTCCGGTCGTACTCCACGGCGAACTCCTCGTACAGCGCGGGGCCCACCAGGGAGGCCACGGCGTTGCCCACGCCGATGAAGTCCGCGCCGGCGTCCACCTGCGCCTTGGCGAAGCGGCACTGGCCGGCGAAGATGAAGTCCATCGTGTCCTTCAGGTAGTCCTCCTCGTCCGCCAGGTCGATCATCACCTCGCTGACGCCGCGCAGGTCCGCCAGTTCGGCCAGCACGCCCTCCACCCAGCCGATGACGGGGTAATCCCTGCCCGCCCGGCGGTGCAGCTCCTCCACCGCGCGCACGCGGTCCAGGGTGCGGGGGCTGTCAAGCGGGTCGAAGTTGACGAGCTTCGCCGCGTCCTTGGGCGACTGGATGAGGGGAACCCGGCTGAAGGGCACGCCGTTGTCCGGGAACTCCACCTGCGCGCCGTAGGCCGAGGCTTCGCGCATGGGATCGGAGATGGCGCTGACGGCGTCCAGGCCGAACTTCTCGGCGCACAGGAGGTTGCCCTCCACCAGCATCCGGTAGTCCCGCGCGTAGCGCGCGTAGTTGACCCCGGCCGTTTTGGCGACCAGCGCCATCATGATGTTCAGGTTGGGAATCTTGTCCACCGGCTTCCCGGAAAGCCGCGCGTAAAGCCGCTGTTTGGGCGTCATGCTGCCAATCCTCCGCTTGTTTCTTTGCCCGCCAGGGCCATATTCCCCGGCGTCCCACCGGTTTTGTTGTAACACACGGGGGGCATAAACGCAACGCGGGACGCGCCTGCGTGTATGCCGCCGGATTTTCCCGCCAGGCCGCCGCGACCGGCGCCCTTGTCAGACCGAAACCGTGAACGCGGTTTTGCGCGCACCCGCCACCGTGCCGTTGTCGTTGCGGATGACGAATGGATGTAAACCCTCCAGACGCCGCCGCGTATCCTCGCTCAGGCAGCCCAGGGCGCGCAGGACCTCCAGGATGACCAGCGCCCAACTGCCCTCCGTCCCGTCGGTGAACTTGAAGGCAACCCCCAGTTTCTCCTTCTTCAGCGCGAACCCGTATACGCCGTTGGCGCCGCCCTTGGCGACGACGTTGGGGTCCTCGTTGAGCAGGGAGCACAGGTAGCCGGTGCCCCGCATCATCAAGGGATAACGGTGCATCCGGGGCGCGAAGCGGACGGCGGCTTCCCGCAGGGAGGGATCGGGGATCCGCTCTGGCGCGGCCAGGTTCAGGAAAGCCGCCGCGATTCCCCATAGGGGCACGGCAAACACAGGCACGCCGCAGCCGTCGATGCCCAGGTCCGTATGGCCGCATTCACTCATCTGAAGGATGACCCGGCGCACCTCCTCCTGCGCGGGGGCGTCCGGCTTCCAATAATCCCGGACCTCCGCGCCCAGCGCGCGCTGCAGCAGCATCAGGGCCAGGTGCTTGCCCGCGCAGTTGTGGTAGAGTTTTCGGGGCGGGAGGCCGTCCCGGATGCGCTGTTCGTTCGCCCTGGGGTGGGCGGGGACCGCGGGGTTCATCACCAACGCGTCCTCCGAAAGCCCGGTTTTCTCCAGGATGCTTTCAAGCACTGAGAGATGGAACGCTTCCCCCGCGTGGGAGCCGGCGAAAATCACCGTTTCCTCCTCGGTCAGCCCGTACATCCGGTCCAGCCTGCGCCGGATGACGGGGAGGGCCTGCAGGGGCTTGGACGCGCTGCGGTAGTATACGGACACGTCCGGATCGCCCACGGCGAAGCGCACCCGGGAGGCGGCGTCCACCACGCACAAGTGGCCGTAATGCGTCAGGTCCAGGACGTTTCCGCGGTATTCATGAACCAGGGGGGTTGGCTGCGCCATCCGTTTAGACCTCCGCCGCTTCCGTCTTTCACCCGGAAGGATACCGCGGGGCGTCCCCGCGCGCAATGGAAAGCGCCGGCCGCCCATCCTTCCGCCGCTCCTGCCGTCATCCCGGCGCTTGTCCCGGCGGTTCCAGCAGTTCATCTTTTTTGCTTTCCATTGCGGGAGTCAGGCGAAATCAGCGCGGCCTGTTTGTCCATAAAGCACAAATAATGCCTTTCTCGTTGACATCCCTGCACTCCGACCTTATAATGAAGCGCTACGCGGCGGGGAACGCCGCGCGCCCAATACAAAAAGGACGCCGGCAACCAGCGTCACTGTGAGGACATGCTCGGAAAGAAGCTTTCCCTGCGCATTCGTTACCTCGTCATCAGCCTGCTGTTTTCGGGTCTGCTCGCTCTGCCCAACTATATCTATTACTATAATTTCGAGAAGGTGCTCATCGAGCGCGAGGGCGCCAACGCCAAGAACCTGGCTGTCGCTGTCGCCGCCGTCATCCAGGAGAACGCGGGCGCCTACCGTGCGCTGGTGGAGAGCCCGAACTTCGAGCCGGGCACCTATGACCAGGCGTATTACGAGCAGATGCTGCGGATGTTCAGCCGGCTGAAGACGGGGACGGATGTTAATTTCCTCTATACGGAGCGCTTCGTGGGGGATAAAACCCAGTATGTGCTGGACGCCGAGGTTCCGGGCACTGAACTCTTTTCCCCGCTGGGAATGGAGGAAGATGCCAGCGACATCGAACGAAAGGTTCGGGACACCGAACTGCCCATGGCGACGGGACTGATCGAAGACCCCCTCTGGGGCGTCTACATCTCGGGCTTCGCGCCCATCGTCGACCCGCGGGACAGCACCTTCCTGGGCCTGGTGGGCGTAGACTACTCGGAAGAGCACGTTAAGAGCCTGCTCCGGGGCCAGGCGTTGCCGCTGGTCTGGACGCAGATTCCCCTGTTCCTTTTGGTGCTCTCCCTCATGAACACCGTGGTGCACCGGAAATACAAGGGGTTCAAGGTCGACCACCTGACGGGGCTGCTCAACAAGGCCAGTTTCGACAAGGAACTGAGCGCGGTCGTGGCGGAACTGAAACGGGGCGGCAAGACGGCCTGCCTGGCGATGATCGACATCGACAACTTCAAGCAAATCAACGATACGTACGGCCATGCCGACGGGGACAAGGTGCTGGAACGGCTGGGCGCCATCATCAAATCCGGCATCCGCAAGACCGACTTCGCGGCGCGCTCCGGCGGCGACGAGTTCCTGATTTTCTTCTGGGACGCCCGTCCGGGAGACGCCATGGAAGTCTGCCGGCGCATTGCCGAGCGGGTGCATGCCAACGCCGTTGAGATGAATGACGGGCAGGTCCTCCACTGCACCATCAGCGTGGGCATCGCGCCCTGGCTCAGGGGCATGGACGAGAAATTCCTGTACAACGC
>JAPXQZ010000178.1:0-4097 GCA_033813835.1 Clostridia bacterium
CTACTGGACCTTTTATCCCAAGCCGGGGGACCCCGTGCCGGCGGAGGGGCAGCGCGCCGCCTTTACCGGCTCCCTGTACCGCCCGGCCGGACAGGCGAACCCCTACGGCTTTGATTTCCGGTTTTACCTGCTGCAAAAGGGCATCCTGGCGGGGGTGGCAGGCGGCGAAGGGCTGGCCGTCGCGGACGGCGGTTCGGCGTACCCCGGCTCATTCTGGGTCAGGGCGCGGCGGTCCCTCGCCGCGCGGCTGGACGCGGCGCTGGGCGGGGAAAGCGGGCTAGCAAAGGCGCTGCTGCTGGGCGACCGCGGTGGGATCGAGGAGGCAACGGCGCTGGACTTCCGGGACGCCGGCGTGGCGCACGTGCTCGCCGTTTCCGGGCTGCACGTTGGCTTCCTGACGGCGGGGTTGTTTTTCCTGTTGCGCGCCCTGCGCCTCTCCCCCCGGGCGCAGCTGGCCGCCATCGCCGCTTTCCTGCTGTTTTATTGCAGGCTGCTGGACTTCACGCCCTCCGTCCTGCGCGCCTCCCTCCTGTCGGTCATTTACCTGGCCGGCCGGGCGATAAAACGCCGGGCGGATCCCCTGACCAGCCTGTCCGCCGCCTTCCTGGCCATCCTCCTGCTTAGGCCCCTGGACCTCTTCAACCTCGGGTTCCAGCTCTCCTTCCTCGCGGTCTTCGGCATCTTCACCCTGGGCGACCGGGTGAAGAGCATGCTGGACCGGCAGCCCGGGTTCCGACGGATGCCCAAAGCGCTCCGGCGCGCGGCGGAGGCCTGGGCGGTGACCTTCTCCGCCGACGCGATGACGCTGGTGCCCACGGTGAACGCCTTCCACCGGTTCTCGCTCATCGGGCTGGTGATCGGCCCGCTGGCCTGCCTCGTGATCGGTTGGCTGATGGCGGGGTACCTGATGGTTCTGGGCGTAAGTTTCCTCAGCCTGCCCCTTGCCATGGGCATCGCGCGGCCGGTCTTGTGGCTGGAGAGGGTCTACGGGGGCGGCGTGTCCCTGATGGCCTCCCTGCCGCTATCCACGGTCCGCCTGCCCGCCTTCGGGCTGTTGGCCGGCGCCGCGGCGCTGGCGCTGCCCTTCCTCGCGTCGCGCTATGTCCGCCTGCAAAAGACTTGGCGCCTGGCGTCCTTTCCCCTTCTGCTGGCATTGGCCCTGCTGCCCGGGCTGCTCCGGGGCCCGGGGCCGCTGCGCTACGTGCAGCTGTCCAATGGCAACGCGGACAGCGCGGCCATCCTGGCGCCGGAAGAAACCTGGGTCATCGACGCGGGCGACCACGGCGGCGACCTGGCCAGCCTGCTGTTGGCCCAGGGGCGCGATATCGACCGGCTGATCGTCACCCACCTGCACCAGGACCACGCGGGCGGGCTTCTGCAGCTGCTGGACGCGCGGGTGCCCATCCGCGAAATCCTCCTGCCCGAGGGCGCGGAGGAGGCCGCCGAGCCGGACGGCAGCCTGGCGCTCATCGCGCGGGCGCGGGCGGCGGGCATCCCCGTCAGGGCGCTGTCGGCGGGGGACGTCATCGGGCAGGGGCGTGTCAAGGCGGAGGTGACCTGGCCAATGGGAGGCGCGCATTTCCCCGGGCAGGACCCCAACCGCGGCTCGATGGCGCTGCTGCTGGAAATGGACGGCGCGCGCCTGATGGCGTCCGGCGACATCAGCGCCGACTACGCGCGCTACGCGGTGCGGCCGGCGCAGGTGCTCAAGGTGTCCCACCACGGTTCCCGGCGGGACAACCCCCTGGAAACGCTGCGCGCAGTCTCGCCCCAACTGGCGCTGATCACCGCCTCCGACAGGCAGGAAGAACGGTACCGGGCCGCCAGGGAGCGGCTGACGGGCCTGGGCGCGGCGACGATGGTGACGGGGGAAACGGGCGCGGTGACGCTGACCTTCGGGCCGGACAGCCTGAAGGCCTCCTGTTTCCTGAAGGGAGAGTGAACGATGGATTACCTGGCCTTTTACGCCGGGCTCAAGCGGGGGGAGATCCGGACGGTCTACCTCTTCGAGGGCGAGGAGGAATACAGTAAGGAAAGCGCGCTCAAAGCCCTGCGGGCCGCCCTGATGACCTCGCCCCTTCCGGTGATGAACGAGGCAACGCTTATCAACCCGGACGCATCCCAGGTGGTGGCGGCCTGCGAGACCCTGCCCCTGATGCAGGAGCGCCGGCTGGTCGTCGTCAGGGACAGCGCGCTGCTGACCGGGAGGGCGCCCTCATCCGGGGAAGAGGAGGAGGACGCGCCGGGAGACGCACCCGCCGGCGCGGACGGGCTGGCCGCCTACGCGGCAAAGGTGCCCGCCAGCGCCTGCCTGGTTTTCTTCGTGCGCGGCAAGGCCAACGGCGCGCGGAAGCTGTACAAGGCCATCCGCGGCCTGGGCGGCGTGGTCGGCTTCGACGCGCTGGAGGCGGAGACGCTGGTCAAGTGGATTGCCAAGGAGCTGAAGGGCTACGGCAAGCAGATCGACCAGAGGACGGCGGAACGGCTGGCCTTCGCCTGCGGCAGGGAGCTGATGGCGCTGAAGAACGAAATCGCCAAGATCGCGGCATACATGGGCGATCGGGCTGAAGTCCGCTGGGAGGACGTGACGGCGGTCGCCACGCTGAGCACGGAATACCGCGTGTTCGACCTGGCGGACAAGGTGTCCTCCGGCGACGCCCGGCAGGCCCTCCCCCTCCTGCGGGACATACTCGCGGGCGGCGAGCAGCGGCTGATGCTGCTGGCCCTGCTGCAGCGGCACTACCGGCAGCTGCTGTTCGCCCGCCTCCTCGCGGACGGCGGAAGCAATCCGGCGGAACTCGCGAAGGAACTGGGCGTGCCCGGCTTTGCAGCCCGTCGGCTCATGGCAGCCGCCGGGACATACGTCCCGGCGCAGTTGCGGCGCGCCTATCTGATGTGCATCGACCAGGAGTTTAAGGTCAAGAGCGGCCGGATTAACGAGGAAGGCTCGCTGGAGCAGCTGGTGCTGGAGCTGCTCCGTCTGAAGGCGGAAAGGGCGGGGGCATGATGGACCGCGCGCTGCTTGCACGTCTGGGTCTGCTGCCGGAACCCGCCAGACTGGAACAGCTGGAAGCCTTCCACCGCCTGCTGCTGGAACACAGCCGCCTGATGGACCTGACGAAGGTGCCGGAGGAGGACATGACCCTGCGGCACTACGCGGACGCCCTGTCGGCGCTGCCCCTGGGCCTGCTGCCGGAATCAGGCGCTGTCATCGACGTGGGCAGCGGCGCGGGCCTTCCCGGAATCCCGCTGGCCATCGCGGCGCCCGGGCTGCGCCTGACGCTGCTGGAGGCGCGCGAAAAGCGCTGCGCCTTCCTGGAACGGGTCAGGTTGGAACTGGGGCTGTCCAACGTGACCGTGCTGTGCGCGCGGGCGGAGGACGCCGCGCGGACCGGCCTGCGGGAAACCTTCGACCGCGCGCTGGCGCGCGCCCTGGCGCCGCTGAACGTGCTGGCCGAATACCTGCTGCCCTTTTTGAAGCCCGGCGGCCTGGCGCTGTGCTGGAAGGGGCCGGCGGTAAAAGATGAAGGGGAGGCCGGCGGTCGCGCCGCGGCACAGCTGGGCGGCCGGCTGGGGCGCCTTATGGACCTCGGCCTGCCGGGGCGCAGCCACTTCATCCAGGTCATCGAAAAAACGGGCGCCAGCCCGCAAAAATACCCGCGCAAGGCGGGCGTGCCGGCCAAAAACCCCCTATAAACCCTATATCTGCCGGAAGGCGTACAGCCCGATGGCCGCGGCGGCGGCCAGGTTGAGGGAATCGACCCTGCCGCTCTGCTCGATTTTGACCGCGCCGAAGCGGGCGAAGGCCGGCGGCAGGCCGCTGCCCTCGTTGCCGAACACCAGGCAGAAGGGCCCCCCGCGCTCCCCCGCCGCCTCGGACAGGGGCCGCGCGCCGTCGAGCATGAAGGGCAGAATCCTGTGGCATGGATAGGCTTCCCGGTATTCGTCGAAACCGGCGTACTCGGATACGTTCATCGACAGGACCGCCCCCATGCCGGCGCGCACGGCCTGCGGCTCAAAGGGGTCCGCGCAGGGGCGCACCAGCACGGCGTCCGGGAAGCCCAGGCCCAGGGCGGTGCGCAGCACGGTGCCCAGGT
>JAPXQZ010000179.1:0-4095 GCA_033813835.1 Clostridia bacterium
ACTGAAGGTCGACTTCGTAGCCGGCCGCTTCCAGCTGCGCCTTCATGTTGGCGCCGTCCTGGTTCCAGCGCTGCAGGGAGTTGGTGGGCATGGCCACGCCGACCTTGCTGGCTGCCAGGGCGGAGCCCGCGGAGAGCAGCAGGACGGAGACCAAGAGCAGGGACAAGAGTTTCTTCATAATGTGTGCTCCTTTGTATTTTATAAGGCGCAAGCGCCTCATATTCCTGTGGACAACCCGGGTCGGCCTTTTGCCGCTGGCCGGATGACACCCGTTTTTGCCGCCTTTTCTGCCCATATCGTAGCACGCGGCCGAGGGGGTTGTCAATAGGGCCGGGCTGGGCCGGGCGCGGGGCAAGATATGAAGAGAATGTAAAAAATGTTACAGATTGTTGAAATGCCCTGCCGCTTCGGGTATCATCCCTGTGGCGGCGCGGCTTCCGCGCCGGGAAAGGACGTCCGTATATGCTGAAAAAGATGGTGGCGGCGCTGCTGCTGGCGAGCCTGGCGGCAGGCCTCATGCTGCCGGCGCTGGCCGAGAACCGGGATTTGTTCCTGCAGTCGACCCCCGGCTGGGAAGGGGGCCAGGTGTTCAGCGCCGCGGCCCTGGACGGAACCCTGTACGTGCTGCGCAACGACGGGATTTTCGCCGTCGCGCCGGGCGCCGAACCGCGGAAGGTTTACGATACGTCTGAATCGCTCAGCGCCGGGGGAGACGGGCAGATCCTCGTCACCCAGGCCGGCCCGGAAAACGCCCCCGCGCCCCTGCCGCCCACCGCGGCGGAACCGGTGAAGGAAGGCGACCTCATCAGGGAACTGCCGCCCACGGCGGCGGAGCCCGCGAAGGAAAACGCGGCCGAACAGGAACTGCCCCCCCAGGCGCAGGGCCCGGGGCAGGCGCTTCCCGGACAGGACAAGCCCAAGGGTGAACTGGTTGTGGAGGTCATCCCCGCGCAGCCGAACCTGCCCGTTTACGTCAACCATCTCTTCAGCGACGGGGAGCGCCTGTACGGCCTACAGGCGGACGCCGGCACCCTGTATACGCTGGAACAGGGCGGCGACGGCATGCTGACCCCGAAGGAATCCGTGAAGCTGGAAGTGCAGCCGCAGTCCTTCGAGGGCGGCGAGGAATACGTGATGCAGGACACGCCGGAGCAGTACCTGCTGGACGGCGGTCGCCTGTTCGTCATCACCCGCAACTACCTCTCCGGCCGGGGCGAGCCCACCCTGGCCGCCTGGGACCTGCAGACCGGAAAAAAGACCGGCTACGAGTTCCCCTTTGTGCTCAGGATATCTTCCTACAAGGACGGCAAGCTGCTGGCCCTGGTGCTCAACGAGGAAGACGCCTGGAATCCCGAGACGGGCACCATGAAATCCCCCGACCTGTACGCCTTTGACCCGGAGAAAGGGACCGGGGAAAAGCTGGGCGTGACCACCCTGCCCTATCGCGGGGGGGATTCCACCGCCCTGGCCTATGACAAGGCGCTGGATATGATCTATCTGCTCGCGCCCAGCAAGATTTTCCGCCGTGACGCCGCGGGCCGTGAAGAGCTGGCCGCCTACCTGTCCACCGCCAGCCTCTGGGGCGTGGCCGCGGACAAGCTGCTGGTCATCCAACCCGGCGTCGTCGCCGCCGTCGGCATGGAGGGCGTGTTCATCCGCGAGGCGGACCCCGCCAAGCTGCCCGCCGCCACCCTGACCCTTTACGGCGGCTGGGAGGACGAGACGTTCAAGCGCGCCGCGGCGATGATGCCGGAGGTGCCGGTCACCTTCCTGGACAGCAAGTACTTCCCCAGCGCGCAGGAACTGGGCCAGGCGCTGGTCAGCGGGGAGGACGCGATCGACGTGTTCATGCTCTCCACGGTGGAAATGGACATCGACAACCTGATCGCCAAGGGCTACACCCTGGACCTCTCCACAAGCCCGGTCATTTCGAAGCACGTCGACCGGCTCTACCCTTTTCTGCAGCAGCTGGCCCGCCGGGACGGCGCCATCCAGCTGGTTCCCCTGTCCGTCCAGGCCGGGGACACGGTGACCGCCTACGCGGACAACTTCAAGGAAATCGGCATCGAGATCCCGCGGGACTTCCCCGCCTTCGCCCGTTTCCTGGGTGACTGGGCCACGGAAAAGGCCGAGCAATACCCCGACTTCATCCCCGTGAGCGACCCGGATACCTCCGGCGTGTTGTTCAACGTCGCGATGCAGCTGTACATCAACGGCATGGCCGCCAGGGGGGAGGAGCTCCGCTTCGACACGCCGGACTTCCGCACTCTGATGGGACAGGTGCAGGAGGCTGCCGAGCGCCTCGGCGACACCGCCGTGGACTGGAGCAGCCCGGACATCAACGAGCGGATGAACGCGTTTTTCGCCAAGAAGTCGCTGATGGATTTCTCCGGCGGCATGGATCTGCTCAGCTTCCTTTCCATGCCCACCAGCGGCATGGGCACCCTGGAGCCGGTGTTCCTATCCCTGAAGGAAGGGGAGGAGGGTATGCCGGGCTTCAGCGTGACGGCGATGTTCGTCAACCCCCGCAGCAAGAACCCGGAACTGGCGATGCGCTTCGTGGAGAACTACGTGTCCTCCCTCAGCCCCGCCAGCCTGGCTGCCATGGACCCCGCGATGAACGACCCCGTCCCCAACCCGGAATACGACCGGATGCTCAAGAGCACACAGGAAAACCGCGCCTCCCTGCAGGAGGCCTACGACAAGGCAGCGGAAGGGCCGGAGAAGGAAGAGCTTCGGAAGAACCTAGAATCCTTCGACAAGACCGTGATGGCGGAGACGGAATCCTTCCGCTACCTGGTTACGGATAAGGCCATCCAGACGTACCGGGACCTCGCCGGGCGCTCCCACCTGCTGGGTTACGGCACCACCCGCTTCTGGCGCTCGGAGGAGCTCAATTCCCTGCTGGGCCGCCTGCGCGGCAAGCAGATTTCCCTGGAGCAGTTCATCCAGGAAGCCGACGGCAAACTGCGGTTGATGCGGCTGGAGAACCAGTAAAGCCAGTTTCATCGCATCCCCCATGCCGGGGCGGGCGCATCGCCCGTCCCGGCGCTTTTAGGGCAGGGCCGCGTCCCGGCCGGACAGGTGCGGAAACGGACGAAACAGGCTATAATGCGAAACGGACCCGGCGCGCCGAACCCGGCCGGGACGCAATCTGCCCGCCCGAAATGACAAGGGACGCAACAGACAGCATCCCGCGCACGTCTGATCGGGTGGCGCGCCGTCTAGCGCCGGGCCTATGCCTGGGCGCGCCGGAAAGGGACGGATGTTCAGGAAGAAGAAAAGCCTGTGGCTGTTCCTGCTGCCGGGCCTCGCGGGCCTGATGGTGTTTTACGTCGTGCCCTTCCTGGGCGGCATCTATTTCAGCCTGACGGACGGCTCCATCCAGAACCGCTTCGTGGGCTTCGCCAACTACGCGCGCATCTGGCGCAACGAGGCCTTCCTGCTGGGGCTGAGGAACTCCCTAGAGCTATCCCTCATCAGCGCGCCGATCATCTTCGTGTCCTCCTTCATCCTGGCCGTCATGCTGCGCTCGCTGAAGGAGCGTTCCATCCTTTTCCGCAACATCCTGCTGATGCCCTACCTGGTGCCCTCCGCGGCGCTGCTGACGGTGTGGCTGCTGCTGTTCGACTACGGCGGCCCGGTCAACCGCCTGCTGGACCTGATGGGGCTGGAGCGCGTCCTGTGGCTGGAGAGCAGTGCCCTGCGCGCGCCCATCGTAATGCTCTACATCTGGAAGAACATCGGCTTCTCCATCGTCATTTTTTCCGCCGCCCTGCAGGCCGTGCCCGACGCCTACTACGAGTACGCGCGCCTGGAGGGCGCGGGCCCCATCCGGCAGGAGACGCACATCACCCTGCCGCTGATTATGCCCACGGCCTTCCTGGTGTTCGTGCTGGCCTGGATCAACGCGTTCAAGATTTTCAAGGAGGTCTACTTCATCGCCGGGGCCTACCCCTGGGACGCGATTTATACGCTGCAGCACTTCATGAACAACAAGTTCGCCAACCTGGACTACCAGGACGTGACCACGGCGGCCTATTCCTTCGCGGTCATCGTGTTTGCGTTGTTCGGCCTGTTGTATCTGGCCAAGGG
>JAPXQZ010000180.1:0-4087 GCA_033813835.1 Clostridia bacterium
TTTTCAACAGGGCGCCGGGAACAGTTTTCGTCGGCGGCGGCAGGGGACTCCGCCCTTATCCACAGCGTCCACAGCCCCTACTACTACTACTATCCATGATTCGTACTGCCAGCCTGACGGCGGGCGCGCGGCCCGAGGAGGAAAGTTATGCAGGTTGCCTTCAACGCCAGCGATTTCAAGCATGGGATGAGCATGGTCAGCTACGCGCTGACCGCCCATGAGACCAAGGACTTCCAGCGCGGGGTGTTTCTGGAGACGCTGGAGGACGGTCTGCAGCTGACCATCACGGACGGCGAGGTGGCCATCCGCTCCGTCGTGCCCGCCGCGGTCAGGGAGGACGGCTCCGCCCTGCTGCCGGCCAGGCTGCTCAGCGAACTCATCCGCAGCCTGGAAGGCAACGTGGAGCTGGAGACGCGGGACAACCGGCGGGCCCTGGTCAAAAACATGGGCAGCAAGACCGAGCTGGTGCTTATCGACGCCCAGGACTATCCGTCCATCGCCCCGATCATGGCGGAATCCGTCACGCAGATCAGCCAACAGAGCTTCAAGAACGCCATTAAAAGCATCATCTTCGCCATCGCGACGGACGAGACGCGCCGCATCCTGACCGGCTGCCTGATGGAGACCACCGCCGACGAGGTGCGCTTCGTGTGCCTAGACGGCTATCGCCTGGCCATGCAGCGGGTCTACTGCGCCCACGAGATGCCCAAGGGCCGCGAGGTGCTTTCCCACATCCTGCCCGGCACCCTGGTGGGCAACATCAGCCGGATGCTGTCGGACTCGGAGCAGCCCATCACGCTGACGCTGTCAAAAACCCACCTGCTGGCGGAGTTTGACAAGACAAAGGTCTATTCCCCACTCATCCTGGGCGAGTACATCAACTACCGGCAGATTCTGCCCACCTCCTGGACCACCGCGGTGAAGGCAGACCGGCTGCTGCTGGCCTTTGCCATCCAGCGCGCCAGTCTCATCGCCCGGGAGGGCAGCAACAACCTGCTGCGGCTGAAAATAGAGGACCAGGCGCTGACCATCTCCGCCAACGCGGAGGTCGGTACGGCGATGGAGCAGATCCCGATTGATTTCGACGGCAGCCCGCTGAGCATCGCCTTCAACGCCGCCTACCTCAACGACGTCATCAAGAACATCGAGACGCCGGACCTGTCCCTGCGCTTCAACACCAACGTCAGCCCCTGCGTGGTCAGCCCGGTGAACAGCAACCAGTACACCTACCTCATCCTGCCGGTGCGGGTGTCGGACTAAGCGAAGGATTGGAATGCGGGCCCCCCTGAAGGGAGGCCCGTTTTCATAGGACGGGGAGGCGGGGAGGAAGACGCCGGAGGCTTCTTGAAAGAAGCCCCCGGATCCCAAGAGCTTTCATTATTAGGAAAATCAACAGATTGTATATAAAAATGGGTCAAGGGATGAAATCCCTTGTCGGGAATCTGGGGGACGACGTCCCCCAGGCTTCCTTCGCCGTCCCCCTACGCCTTCAGCAGTGCCCGCGCGGCCCGCGTCAGGCTGTCCGCCATCCCGTCCGCGGCCTGCTGGCCTTCCCGGCAGCATACGGCGGTGTACAGCTTGATCTTCGGCTCGGTACCGCTGGGGCGCACGCAGACCCAGCCGTTCCCCTCCAATTCGAAGTACAGCACGTTGGAGGGCGGCAGGCCCATGGGCGCGCTGTGCCCGCCTTCGGCGCGCAGGCCGCTTTGGTAGTCCCGGACGGCCAGCACCCGGTGACCGCCGATGGTAACGGGCGGGTCGGACCGCAGGGCGGCCATCAGGCGCTCAATGTGCCGGGCCCCCTCCTGCCCGGGGTAATCCTCCGAGACCACGCTTTCCACGTAATACCCGTAAGTCCAGTAGATTTCCTGCAGGCGGTCGTAGAGCGTGCGGCCCTCCAGCGCGCACAGGCAGGCGGCCTCGGCGACGAGCAGGGCGGCGTTGACGGCGTCCTTGTCGCGCACTTGGGTGCCGGAGAGGTAGCCGAAGCTTTCCTCAAAACCGAACAGGAAGGTGTGGGAGCCCGTTTCCTCAAACTGCTGGATGCGTTCGCCCACGAACTTGAACCCGGTCAGCACGTCGAACTGCTCCGCGCCGAAATCCCGGCTGATGGCGCGGGCCAGCTCGGTGGATACGATGGACTTGACGCAGGCGCCGTTGTTGGGCAGCGAGCCCTGCTTCTTCTTTTCGGACAGGATGTGGTGCAGCAGCAGGCAGCCGATCTGGTTGCCCGTCAGGGTGCGGTAGGCGCCGCCGGCGTCGCGCACGCACACGCCCAGGCGGTCGCAGTCCGGGTCGGTGCCCAGGATGACGGTGGCGCCGACCTGTTTCGCCAGCGGGATGGCCAGGGCGAAGGCGGCGGGGTTCTCCGGGTTGGGCGCGGGCACGGTGGGGAAGTCCGGGTCGGGCAGCTCCTGTTCCGGCACCACGAGGACGGACGTGAACCCGGCTTCCTGCAGCACCCGGCGCACGGGCAGATTGCCGGAACCGTGCAGGGGGGTGTACACGATGCGCACTTCCTTCCCGTGCGCCCGGGCAGCCTCCGGCCGCACCATGAGCCCCAGCACCATCTCCGTGTAGGCGTCGTCCACCTCGGCCTTCCCGATGATGTTGAGCAGGCCTTTCCGCAGCGCCTCCTCCCGCGCCATGGGGATGCATTCCTCGTAGCTGAGGGCCTGGATCTGTCGGGTGACGCCCTTTGCCGCTTCCGGGGACAGCTGGGCGCCGTCGGCGCCGTATGCCTTGAAGCCGTTGTATTCCGGCGGGTTGTGGCTGGCGGTGATGGCCACCCCGGCGGCGGCGCCCAGGTGCCGCACGGCGAAGGAAAGCACGGGCACCGGCCGCAGCGCGTCAAACAGCAGGGCTTTCACGCCGCACGCGGCCAGCACGAGGGCGACCTCCAGGGCAAAGCGGTCGCTGAGGCGGCGGGAGTCACAGGCGACGACGACCGGCCCGGCCTCCCCGCCCTCCAGCAGGTATTCGGCCAGGCCGGCGGCCGCGCGGCGCACGGTGAACACGTTCATGCGGTTGGCGCCCGCGCCCAGCACGCCGCGCATGCCGGCGGTGCCGAAGGCCAGGTCGGTGTAGAAACGGTCGCGCACGGCGTCCGGGTCGTCCCGGATGGCCTCCAGCTCCAGAACCAGGTCCGCCTCCCCCGCGGCCAAAGACAGCCAATGAAGATATTGCGACTGGACGGACATCCACATCCCCCCTTTTTTTATACTTCCTTTGCGCGTATTATATGCCAGCCCGGGCCGCCGCCGCAAGTTCGAACGTCCCTGCCCGGCTCCCGGTGAAACCCTCCCAAACATTTCCTTGACCTTGTAATGATTCTGTAATAGAATGCCCAATAGAAAGTTGCCACCCGCCGGCACGGCGTGTTGAAGTACGGAGGAAACCACATGCGCATCGAAAGACCCGCCATCAAGGCGACGCTTCGCCGCCTGGGCTGCGCGCTGGCCGCGCTGCTGATGCTCTCAAGCGCCCTGCCCGCGGGGGCTGGGGTCACCCACGGGATGGTGACGGGCGACAAGGTGCTCTTCCGGAAGGATCCCGCGTCCAGCGACTACTGGGACTACCTGAACACCGGCTGGGTGGCCAAGGTCCTGGGCGAGAGCCAGCAGAACAACTACACCTGGTACAAGGTGGAGACCAATATCCCCGTCTCCCTGGACCGTACCTACACGGGCTATATCCGGGGAGACTTTTTCCGCATGCTGACCGCCCAGGAGGAGACAGCCTGGCTGGTCAACAAGCCGCAGCCCTTTACGGGTGCCGCGCCGGGCGCGCCGACCGCCGCGCCCTCCACGCTGACGGGCGACTACGCGCGGGTGACCGTGGCCGGCGCCAACCTGCGCCAGACGGAAAACGGTGTCGCCATCACCGCCCTGGCCGAGGGAACCCTGGTGCGGGTGCTGGCCGCCCCCGCCGCGGGAGGCGACTGGTACCGGGTGGAGGCCGGGGAGTTCACCGGCTACCTGCACCGCGACCATCTGCGCGTCCTGACTGCCCAGGAGGCGGCGGCGCTCAACACCTCGACGCCCCCGCCGGCCTTGACGCCCGCGCCGGGCCAGTCGCCGCTTCCGGG
>JAPXQZ010000181.1:0-4074 GCA_033813835.1 Clostridia bacterium
GCAGTATCACGGTCCTTTTCATGGTTCCCTCCTGTAATGGTTGTATTCGCACCCAGGCTCTCCTGGTTTTGCGTCCCTCAGCCCATGCCCTTCGTAGCCAGCCGCAGGAAGGTCTCCTCGTCCGCGTCCCCGCGGCCGCATTCCGACACCACCCTGCCTTCGGACAGCACGACGAACCGGTCGCACATCCCGACCAGCTCCGGCAGCTCCGACGAGATCATGACCACCGCGATCCCTTCCTGCGCCAGGTCGCAGATGAGCTCATAGATCTGCGCCTTCGCCCCCACGTCGATGCCGCGGGTCGGTTCGTCCAACAACAGCACGCGCGGCCGGGTCATCAGCCATTTGGACAGCACGACCTTCTGCTGGTTTCCGCCGGACAGCTGCAGGATGTTGTCGCGCAGGCTCCTGATTTTGATGTTGATTTTCCCGACGTACTTGCCGGTTTCAGCCTCCTCCAGCTTCCGGTTGAGGACGGAGTGCCGGGACAGCTGCTTAAACCGGGCCAGCGTCGCGTTCATGGTCACGTTGAAGGCGGCGACAAAGCCGTCCTTCTTCCGGTCCTCCGTCAATAAGGCGAGGCCGTGGCGGATGGCATCCCGGGGGTTCCGGATCTTGATGGGACGCCCGTCGATAAAAAAGTCGCCGCTCTTTTTGCGGATCGCGCCGAAGATGGCGTTCACCGTCTCGCTGCGCCCGGAACCGACCAGGCCGACCAGGCCCAGGATTTCCCCCGCCCGGACCGAGAAGCTGACCCGGTCGACAATCAGCTTGCTGTTGGTCAGCGGGTGGATGACCTCCAGGTTTTCCACCCGGAACACCTCGTCCCCGATGGGTACATCGCGCTTGGGGTACATCTCGTCGATTTTCCGGTTGACCATCTCCTCGACCGTCAGGTCGAAGGTGGTCTCGGCGATCGGCCGCGTGCTGATTCTGCGCCCGTCCCGCAGGATGGTGATGCGGTCGGCCAGGTACATGACTTCCTTGAGCTTGTGGCTGATGTAGATGGACGAAATCCCGCGCTCCTTCAGCCTGAGGAGGATGTTGAACAGGACGTCCGCCTCGCTCTCCGTCAGCGTGCTGGTCGGTTCGTCCAGCACCAGGATTTTCGGGTCGCGCGACAGGGCGCGCGCGATGGCGACCAGCTGCTGCTGGCTGGCGGACAGCTTGCGCAGGGTGTGCCGGACCGGAACGCGCAGGCCGACCATGTCCGTATACTTGCGGGCATTTTCATAGACCGTTTTCCAGTTGATGACGCCGGAGGAAGCGGGCAGGTTGCCCAGGAAAATGTTCTCCGCGATGGACGCGTCCAGGTGCATGCTGATTTCCTGGTAAATCATCGCGACGCCGGCTTTCTCCGCATCCGCCGGGGACGCGAAGCGCTTTTCCTCGCCGTTGACCAGGATGCTGCCGGAATAAGAACCCGCGGGGTAGCTGCCGCTGAGCACCTTCATCAGCGTGGACTTGCCCGCTCCGTTTTCCCCGACGATTGCCAGGATCTCCCCCTCGGACAAATCGATGGAGACGTCGCGCAGCGCGGCGACGCCGCCAAAGCTCTTGGTGATGTTCCGCATTTCCAGCACGGTCTTATTCATGCGCCACCCCCTACTTCTTGAACTGGTTGCGCACGTAGTCCATCGAACAGGCCGCCAGCAGCACGACGCCCAGGACAAGCTGCTGCCAGAACGGGGAAATCCGGATCAGGGTCATGCCGTTGGCAACCGTTGTCATGAACAGCGCGCCCAGGGCGGTGCCGATAATGGTGCCGCGCCCGCCCTGCAGGCTGGTGCCGCCGATGACGACCGCCGCGATGGTCTGCATCTCATACCCAATGCCGACGTTGGGCTGCGCGGAGCCCAGGCGGGAGGAAATCAGGATGCCGGAGAAGGATGCCAGGGCGCTGACGAGGACGAACACGCTGATGGAGATGCTCTTGGTCGCGATGCCGGCCAGCCGCGCGGTCTCGATATTGCCGCCGATGGCGCAGACCGCCCGGCCGTAGACCGTTTTCCGCAGCACCCAGGCGGCGAGCACCCCCATGAATACCGCGATGAGCACCACGTAGGGAAGTTCAAACGCCGAACCCTTGAACAGGCTGCCCTGCCCGATGGCGGCGAACCCCTCCGGCAGGGGATAGACCGGGTTGCCCTGCTGGATGCCGGTCACGATACCCCGGGCGATGTTCATCGTGGCGAGGGTCGCCAGCATGGGCGGCAGGCCGACCTTGTGGACAAAAAATCCGTTCACCCCGCCGAAAGCCAGCCCTGTGAGCGCGGTGGTGGCCAGGATGGCCAACCAGATGGGGAACCCCGCCTCCATCATCAGCTTCCCGCACATCACGCCCGCGAAGGCGTACACCGCGCCGACGGACAGGTCGAAGGCGCCGGAAACGATCATGAAGGTCATTCCGACAGCCGTTATGTACACAAAGGAGGTGTTCCGCAGGATGTTGATGATGTTGTCCTGGGACATGAAGATCGGATTGGAACTGAATATCGCCATCGCGATTGCGAGCGGAATGAGCACCCCCATCTCGCGGACCCCCAGGACAACGTCGACGATGGCCTTGCCAACACGCTTCATGCTGATGCCTCCGATATGTTTGAAATATGCCGGATTGCCCGGCTATGCCCGGACCGCCCGGATCATCGCCCTGAGGTTGCCCGCGGGAGTCTCCTCCATCAGGTAGTCCGAGGTCGCCAGGATAAACCCGTCCCTGCCCTTCCAGACGTCCAGCAGCCTGCCGGCGGCGGCGCCGACTTCCTCCGGGGTCGCCTTCAGCAAGAACGCAATCTGGTCCAGGTTGCCCACGGCCGCGATCCCCGGGGACAGCACGGATCGCGCCCTTTGGACGTCGCAGTCGCCGAAGGGCGGCGGGGTCAGGCTCTCCAGCGCGCTGATGCCCAGTTCGTTGTACGCCTCCAGCATCGCGTTGCAGTCCCCGCAGTTGTGGTACAGAACCTCCGCCCCGCTCGCGCGGATTTCCCGGATGGCGGCCTGCTCGTACTGCAGCACAAACTCCCTGAAGAAATCCGGCCCGGTCATCGTCCCGGTGGCCATGTTCCCCTCAAAGCTGATGAGATCGGCGCCCGCCCGCCCCATCTGGCTGCCCCGGCGCGCGGTGCGGCGCGCGGTGTACGCCATGAATTGATGGTAGATCCCCGGCTCCTCATAGGCCCAGATCATCAGGTTTTCCAGCCCCGTGAGCCGGGCGCAGGTATTGAACACGCCCTGCAGCCAGGGCGCGGTGACGCCCGCGTCCCCCAGCATGTCCCGGCAGCGGCCAATCCGGGAAAAATCCGTCTCCTCCACCTCCGGCTGCCAGGCCATCAACAGCCCGATATCCTCCGGGGTCTTCAGGAGGTATTCGGTCTCAGCCTCCACAACCTCGTAGGGGGATACCCGCTGGTACCGCTTGAGCTGCGACAGGGCGCCGCCGGGCGTCGTGATGGTGGTGCGCACGTCGCGATCATCCGGGGTGTCGTAGTGCTCTTCCCGCCGGATGTCCCAGCCCTCCGCCGATTCCACCGCGTTCGCGCTGGCGGCCCCGCAGGTCCTGACCATCGGGTCAAAGCCGAAATCCTGGTAGATGCCCAGCACCTTCCGGTCAAGCTCCTCCTCCTGCAGGGAATACTTCGCCTGGTAATACCAGTTCGTATAGTTCACCCAGATAAAGGGGGATACCGCGACGCGATCCGTGTTCTGGCACCGGATGCTGCGCAGAATTCGCTCGCGGGGCGTCATGGCGTTCACCTCTCATTCCCCCGGTTCAATATCGGTTGAAGGCTGGAAGGGAAGGGCGGACAGCTTGTATAAACCGCGGCCAATGTAAGCCTTTTAAAGGAAAAAGTCAAACCGTAGGCGCGAAGCCTGATGTTGGGAAAACAACATAACAGGGCTTTCTGCGGCCTTCTCAGGTCTCATCCTGCGCGATGAAGGCGCGGCCGCCTAAAACATCCCGTTGACCGCCCGGACCGTCTCCTCCACCAGCAGGTCGCCCCCCTCCGGGCCGCACTGCGTCGACGCCGCCTTGCTGCTGTAGCTGCCCCCCTCGATCGCCGCCTGTGTGGGAAG
>JAPXQZ010000182.1:0-4051 GCA_033813835.1 Clostridia bacterium
GGCGGGGTCGGCGGAGGACAGGCGGTACCCGCCCGCGTTGAGCAGGATGACTTCGCCCTGGCTGTTGGAGGACAGTTCCCGAAACCGGGTCAGCGAGTCGTCCGCCAGGCAACTGAGCATGAGGATGCCGCGCAGCGTGCCGTTCTTGTCGTACACGGGCGAGGAAAGCCGCAGCATCGGCTTGTAGGGGACCTCGACCTCCTGGTTCTCGACGTTCAGGTCCAGCGGGGAAATATAGATGCCGCCTTCGGGCAGCTTGACGGTTTCAATGAAATAATAGCGGTCCTTCTTGTTTTGCAGTTCGCTCCCGGGAACCGCGTACGCGCCGTCGGTGCCCAGGTTGACGCGGATGACTTCGTCGCCCGCGGCGTCGATGTAGCGGATCTGGTCGTAAAAGAGCTTGGAGTTGGAAAAGGCGACCCAGTTTTCCCTGATCTCGTCGTAGTTGCTGGCCTGGATCAGATCGTCCTCGTAAGCGCGCTGGAGGTAGTGCAGGTCCGACAGCAGCCGGTTGAACTCGCGGCCGAAGAACTCGCCGACCAGTTTTACGACTCTTTTCTCATGCAGTTTCAATCCCCGGATCTGGGTGCCCCGCACCTCTTTTTCCACAAGGAAAAGGACGGTGAAGGACAGGGCGAACACCAGGATAAAGGCCAGGACGGCGGAGCCGATCGGCAGTTTCCGTCCGTGGCCTTCATGCTGCTCCATGGAGGCGCTTCTTCAGGTTTATTCCGGCCTTAGCGGCGGCGCGTTAATTTATCACAGAATCACGAAAAAACAACAACAAAACACGAAAGGCGCAAATGACATTGTTTCACGACCGGACGAACGTCCCCCGGTCCAGCTCCTCAAACGCCTGCTGCAGCTCCTCCCGGGTGTTCATCACGATGGGCCCGCCCCAGGCGATGGGCTCATGCAGCGGCGCGGCCATGAACAGAACCAGCCGCAGGCCCTGGTCCCCGGCGGTGAAGGAGAGCTCCGTCCCCGGCGTGAACAGCGCGGCGCGCTTCTCTTCCAGCTTCATCCCGGAGGCGCCGAAGGCGCCCGCACCGGCCATCAGGTAGGCGAACGCGGTCTCGCCTTCCGGTGTGTCCATCCGGAAGGCCTTGCCGGGCTGCAGTTCCACGTCCAGCATGGTCATATGTACGTGGTCGCCGTTCATGACGCCGCGCGCGCCCGCGTACTCCCCCGCGATGACGCGCACCCGGGCGCCGTCCCCCGCAGCCACCGGCACGTCTTTGGCCACGATGTCGTGGTACTTGGGCGGGGTCATCTTGTCCTTCCGGGGCAGGTTGAGCCACAGCTGTAGGCCCAGCATGCGCGGGGAGGCTTTCGGCATCTCCTGGTGCATGATGCCGGAGCCGGCCGTCATCCACTGGCAGCCGCCGTCCCGGATGTCGCCCTGGTTGCCCAGGCTGTCCCCGTGCTCGATATGGCCGGACACCAGGTAGGTGACCGTCTCGATGCCCCGGTGGGGGTGCCAGGGGAAGCCCTTCACATAGTCCCGGGGATCGGTGGAGTCAAAGGCGTCCAGCATCAGGAAGGGGTCGAAGTCTCGCGTGGTCTCGCGCCCCAGAACGCGCACCAGATTGACGCCCGCGCCGTCCACGGCGCGGTTGCCGGCCACCACCTGCGATACGTCCCGTTTCATGTCGTCTCCTTTTCTGCGTCTGTCAGGATGTAGCCGGTCATCGACAGACTACCCCACAGCGTCTCGTGGTTGAGGAAGGTTGTGGATTCGCCCGCGCCTGCCGCGCCCAGGATGACCAGCAGGGGCAGGAAATGCTCGGCCGTGGGGACGCTCTGCGCGCTTCCGGGCAGTTTGCCGTAGCCGGCCAGTTCCCCGTACCGCCCCTGCAGGACCCGCTCATGGACGGCTGTCCCGAACGCCGCTGCCCAGGGGAAGGGCTCCTGCCGGCCAGGGGCGATTTCCCGCAGGTTGTGCACCACGTTGCCGCTGCCCAGCAGCAGGACGCCTTCATCCCTCAGCGGCGCCAGCGCCCGGCCGACGTCCACCTGTGCCTCGGGGGGCAGGGTTACATCCAGACTCAGCTGGACGACCGGGACGTCCGCCCCGGGGAACAGACGCATCAGCACGCTCCAGGCCCCGTGGTCCAGCCCCCGATCCCTGGAAATCCCCGCCCAGCCGCCCAGCAGGCCCGCGGCGCGCTCCGCCAGCGCGGGGCTGCCCGGTGCCGGGTAGGAAACTTCATACAGCGCCGGGGGAAAGCCGAAAAAGTCGTGGAGGGTGCGGGGAGAGGCGCCGCCCGTCAGGAACAGCCCCCGGGTCTCGTAGTGGGCGGAGACGCACAGCACGGCTTCCGGCCGGGGCAGGCGCTGTCCCAGTGCTTCCCATTCCCGCGTCCAGGCGTTGTCCTCCAGCGCGTTCATGGGCGAGCCGTGGCCCAGGAAAACCAGGGGCGTCCGGCTCACAGCATCAGTTCCCCGATGTCCCGGCGCGCCGCGGGGTGATTGCGCTCCCGGTTCCTTTCGCTCAGCAGCTCCAGATCCCCGGGATAGCCGATGGCAATGGCGTCGACGACCTCCAGGTCATCCGGGATATCGAAGATTTCCCGCGCCATCTTCCGGTTGACCCCCGCCATCGGGTGGGCGGTCAGCCCGCGCCGCTCGGCTTCCAGCATCAGGAATCCCTGCGCGCAGCCGGAATCGGACAGGTGCCAGAAGTTGGGCTTTCCGCCCTGGGTAAAGGTCTTCTTGGCACACAGCAGCATCAATACGGGCGCCCGGCAGGCCCACTCCTGGTTTTGCGGGGTCAGCGCCTGGCACAGCTTTTCCTTGCGCTCCCCGGTCGCGACGAGAAAGCGCCAGGGCTGCTCGTTGAAGCAGGAGGGGGCGAAGCTGGCCGCCTCAATCAGCGCCTCGATGGTTTCCTCCGGGATCCGGTCGGCCTTGAGCGCGCGGTTGGCGAAGCGGGTTTTGATTTCCTTCATGATGTCATGCCGGAACGTGCGTTGCATGGTCTGCCCCCTGTCAAATGCTTATGACCAGACGCGCTGAATATACCCGGTTCTCCGCGCGGCGCCGCAGAAAAACGGAGCCTGTGCCTATAGTTTGCGGACCGCCCGGTTTTCATATTCGCAATAGGAGTAGCGCAGCCCCTTCTCCATGGGCTGGGCTTCGCAGCAGATGCGCCGCCAGTCGGGGAGAAGGTCCAGGTTGGGGAAAAAGCGGTCGGCGCCCGGCGCGCGGGCCTGGATGCGGGTCACGTAGGCGCGGTCGCAGTGTGAAAGCAGCTGCGTATACAGCGTCTCTCCGCCGATGAGCATCACGTCCTCCGGCGGGTATTCGGCGATGGCGCTCTCCAGCTCCGCCATGGACCGCAGCACCTGCGCGCCGGGCACCGTCAGGCCCTCGTCCCGGCTCATGACTAGGTTCACCCTGTCCTTCAGGGGTTTGCCCCCGGGCAGGGAGTTAAGCGTGCCCCGGCCCATCACCAGCACCTTGCCGCGGGTCATCCGCGCGAAATGCCGCAGGTCCCCGGGCAGATCGTAGAGCATCCCGCCCTCCCGGCCGATGGCCCAGTTTTCGTCGACCGCGACAATCGCGCGCATGCCGTCTCTCCTTTCCCGCCGCGTCAGACCGCGACGGGGATGTTTTCCAAAAGGGTGTGGAACCGGTAGCCTTCCAGGCGCAGATCGTCCCGGGTAAAGCGGTAGAAATCCGAGACGTCCGGGTTGACGAAAAGCCGCGGCGCGGGCAGCGGCTCGCGCCCCAGCATCTCCAGGACCAGCGGCACGTGCCGGTCGTAGATATGCGCGTCGGCGATGACGTGCACCAGTTCGCCCGCCGCAAGCCCGCTCGCCTGCGCGAAGAGGTGGACCAGCGCCGCGTACTGGCATACGTTCCAGTTGTTGGCCACCAGCATGTCCTGGGAGCGCTGGTTCAAAATCGCGTTGAGCGTCTGGCCGGACACGTTGAAGGTCACGCTCCAGGCGCAGGGGTACAGCGCCATCTCGTGCAGGTCCTGGTGGGCGTACAGGCTGGTGAGGATGCGGCGGGAGGCGGGGTTGTGCTTTAAGTCATACAGCAC
>JAPXQZ010000183.1:0-4049 GCA_033813835.1 Clostridia bacterium
GCGCCTGGGCTTTTCCTTTGACTACTCCCGGGAGGTGGATACCACCGACCCGAAGTACTACAAATGGACGCAGTGGATTTTCCTGAAACTCTATGAGCACGGCCTGGCCTACAAGGCGCAGATGCCCATCAACTGGTGCCCGCGCTGCAAGATCGGCCTGGCGAACGAGGAAGTAGTCGGCGGGATGTGCGAGCGCTGCGGGCACGAGGTCACCCGCCGGGTCAAGAACCAGTGGATGCTGGCCATTACCCGCTACGCCCAAAAGCTGCTCGACGGCCTGGACACGGTGGACTTCATCGACCGCGTCAAGGCGCAGCAGCGCAACTGGATCGGCCGCAGCGAGGGTTGCGAGGTGGATTTCGCGGTGCCGGGCGCGAAGGCGCCGCTGCGCGTCTTCACCACCCGGCCGGACACGCTCTTCGGCGCCACCTATATGGTGCTCTCGCCGGAACATCCGCTGGTGGACGAGCTGGCCGGCCGGATAACAAACCTGGACCAGCTGACGGAGTACCGCGACAAGGCCGCGCACAAGAGCGACTTCGAGCGCACCGAGCTGCAAAGGCAGAAGACCGGCGTGGAAATCCAGGGCGTCAGGGCCGTCAATCCCGCGACGGGACGGGAGATCCCCGTCTGGATCAGCGACTACGTGCTGATGAGTTACGGCACCGGCGCCATCATGGCCGTCCCCGGGCACGACCAGCGCGACTGGGAGTTCGCCCGCGCCTTCGGCCTGCCCGTGGTCGAGGTGGTGGCGGGCGGCGACGTCTCCACGGAAGCCTATACCGACATTGAGGACGGCGTGCTGGTCAACTCTGGCTTCCTTGACGGGATGAAGGTGGCGCAGGCCAAGGAGGCCATGGCCGACTGGCTGGTCGGGAAGGGCATCGCCGAGCGCAAGGTCAACTATAAGCTGCGCGACTGGGTGTTCAGCCGCCAGCGCTACTGGGGCGAGCCCATCCCCATCGTGCACTGCCCTATCTGCGGCACGGTGCCGCTTCATGAGAGCGATCTGCCTCTGCTGCTGCCGGAGGTGGCCCGCTACGAGCCGACCGACTCCGGGGAAAGCCCGCTGGCGGCCATCACTGACTGGGTCAACGTGCCCTGCCCCGCCTGCGGCGGACCCGCGCAGCGGGAAACCGACACCATGCCCCAGTGGGCGGGCTCCAGCTGGTATTTCCTGCGCTACTGCGACCCGCACAACGACGCGGAATACGCCTCCAGGGAGGCGCTGGACTATTGGATGCCGGTGGACTGGTACAACGGCGGCATGGAGCACACTACTCTCCACCTGCTCTACAGCCGCTTCTGGCACCTGTTCCTGCACGATATCGGCCGGGTCAGCGCGCCGGAGCCTTACCGGAAGCGCACCAGCCACGGCATGATCCTGGGCGAGAACGGCGAGAAGATGTCCAAGTCCCGCGGCAACGTCATCAATCCCGATGACCTGGTGGACGAAATCGGCGCGGACGCCTTCCGCCTCTACGAGATGTTTCTGGGCGCCTTTGACCAGGCCATTCCCTGGAGCATGAACGGCGCGCGCGGGTGCCGCCGCTTCCTGGACCGCGTCTGGCGCCTGCAGGACCTGGTGGACAACCGCGTTTCCGCGCTCAGCCCCGGGCTGCGGGTGTTGGTCAACCAGAGCGTCAGGAAAGTAGGGGATGACTATGAGCGGATGAAGTACAACACCGCCGTGGCCCAGATGATGACGCTGGTGAACGCCTTTTTCGACGCCGGGCGGGTCACTTCCGGGGACCTGAAAGCGCTGCTGCTGCTGCTCTACCCGGTCGCCCCGCACATCAGCGAGGAGATCTGGCAGGCTCAGGGATATCCGGGCTTCGTCCACGACCAGCCCTGGCCCGCCTATGAAGAAGCCTATCTGGAGCAGGACCAGGTCGAAATCGCCGTACAGGTGAACGGCAAGGTCAAATCCCGCCTGATGGTGCCCGCCGGCCTAGACCGGGAGGAAGGCGAAGCGCTGCTGTTGGCGCATGAGGCGGTCCGCCGGCTCGTCGGAGAGCAGCAGGTCGTGAAGTGCGTTTTCGTGCCAGGGCGGTTGCTCAACCTCGTGGTGCGCTGAGAACGCTTTGCCCAAATTTTCGGTGCCCCTACTCCGCGTCCGCGCGAAGTGGTATACTCACTTCGGTGGCGCAATGCGCCAAGAATAATTGGAGGAGAACCCAGATGAAGAAAACCTTCGCGCTCATGCTGGCTGCCCTGCTGTGCCTGACGGCTGTCAGCGCCCTCGCGGCCGATCCCGTCAAAATGGACAAACTGACCTTCGAATTCGTGCCGTCCAAGGAAGCGGACGTCATCATCCAGGGCACCCAGAACCTGCCCGAGCTGGTCAAGGCTGAGATGCTCAAGAACGGCTACGACATCGGCGAAGTCGTGATTTCCGTCGGCACCGACTATAACGCCACCGGCGAAGCCATGGCGACCGGCGCCATCGACGTGGGTTGGCTGCCCGGCGGCACCTACGCGCTGTACTCCAAGGAAGTGGACGTCATCCTGACCGCCACGCGCAACGGGCTGTCCAATGACTCCACCAACCCCATGGACTGGAACGGCGAAGCCAACAAGACCCTGAAGAACGGGCCCCAGGTCACTTTCTACCGTTCCCTGATCTACGCCGCCCCCTCGCCCTACGGAAAGGAACTTGCCGCCAAGGTCAACGCCGGTGAAAAACTCACTTGGGAAGACCTGGACAAGGCCTCCTGGGGCGTGATGCGCACCTCCTCCTCCGCCGGCTACATCTATCCCACCATGTGGCTGATGGACAACTACGGCAAGAAGATCACCGACCTGAGCAACGTCGCCACGCTGGCGGGCTATCCGGAGGGCTTCGCCATGGCGGCCGCTGAGAACATCGACGTCATCGTCTGCTACGCCGACGGCCGCAACGACTATGAGAAGGCCTGGACCATCCCGACCACCCAGACGGATGAGACCGGCAAGGGCGGCATGGGCCGCGAGAAGTCCATCTGGGACGAGCTCAACGTCATCGGCGTGACCGCGGGCATCTACAACGATACCGTCTCCGTCACCCGCGAGAAGCCTGAAATCTACAACCCCGAGTTCATCAAAGCCCTGCAGGACAGCCTGATTGCCATCATCAACACCCCCGAAGGCAAGGCCATCTTCGACATCTACAGCCATTCCGGCTACGCGGTCGCCAAGGACTCCGATTACGACGGAGCGCGCGCGGCCCTGGAAGTCGTCAAGTAAAATCCCGCGACCTCTTCATGGGGGGCCGGCCGCATCGGCCGGCCTCCCCTTCACTGAGATAAACGCAAGGGGCAGCATGATACAGTTTGTCAACGCGGGCAAGACTTATCCGGGCGGCGTGGTGGGCCTGAAAAATGTCAGCCTGACCATCAACCAGGGCGAATTCGTGGCCATCATCGGCCTGTCCGGCGCCGGGAAGAGCACCCTCATCCGCACCGTCAACCGCATGATTGACGTGACGCAGGGCCAGGTACTGGTGGACGGGGTCGACGTGATGACCCTGAAGGGCAGGGAGCTGCGCCGCTTCCGGCGCGGAATCGGGATGATTTTCCAGTCCTTCAACCTCGTCACCCGCGCCACCGTGGTCAAGAACGTCCTGGCCAGCCGGGTGCCGGACATGAACTTTTTTTCCGTCCTCCTAGGCCTGCATTCCCGCAAGCGCGAGCTGGAGGCGCTGTCGGCCCTGGACCGCGTGGGCATCCTGGAGAAGGCCTACACCCGCTGCGACCAGCTGTCCGGCGGCCAGCAGCAGCGCGTCGCCCTGGCCCGGACCCTCAACCAGAACCCCGCCATCATCCTGGCGGACGAACCGGTCGCGGCGCTGGACCCCGTCACCGCGCGGCAGGTGATGAGCGACTTCAAGCAGATCAACCAGGACCTGGGCATCGCCATCCTGCTGAACATCCATCACGTGGACCTGGCGCTGGACTACGCCGACCGCGTCATCGGCATCCGCGCGGGCGAAATCGTCTTCGACGGGCCTTCCGCCAAGGTTACCCAGGAAATCCTGGACGAAATCTACGGCGGCGCGCCCGTGCCCAAGG
>JAPXQZ010000184.1:0-4045 GCA_033813835.1 Clostridia bacterium
CCGCGCGCCGCCGCGCACGCGGGGCAGGCGCTCCACCTCGTCTCGCGCGTTCTGGGAAACGCCCTGCGCATCCTTGCCCATGCGTCCCAGCAACTGGGAAATCAGGCTGTCCGCGTCCTGCGTCAGTGCGGACAGCAGGTGCGCCTGCTCCAGCGTCTGATTGGCGAACTCGCCCGCCAGGTTCTGCGCCTGCTGGATGGCCTCCAGGCTTTTCTGCGTATATTTGTTCTGGCTCATGCCAATCCTTCCTTTCGTTCAGCCGGCCAAAGACTGACCATCTTTGACCTATTGTCATTATACACCCCTGCCGCCCCGTGTCAATGCAAAAGAAGCGTTTTATTAGCCATCACCCCCGGGACTCCGACGCGGACGGGCTTCTTGTCATCTTCAGGCACGATTTGATATACTCGCGCCTGGATAGACGGATGGGGGAGGAGGATACGGATGAACAAAAGCTGGGCGCGGCGGCTGCCTTTGGTTGTCGGCCTGATGCTGTTCGCCTTCGCCCTTTACCGTTTCGACGCGGTGGTCAACCTGGTGCGTGCCTTCCTGGCGATTGTGTCGCCTTTTATCATCGGAACGTTCATGGCCCTGCTCGTCAACCTTCCGATGCGCTTCTTAGACCGCCTGCCGGCATTCGGCGCTTTGGGGCCGCGCTTGTCAAAGGTCAAGCGGGCGATTACGCTGACGCTGTCCCTCGCCATCGTGCTGGCCTCCATCGTTCTCCTTCTGGTGGTCATCATTCCGGAAATCATAACCGCCGTGGAGCGGCTCATCCGGGTCATCCCCGGAATGCTCAAGGACCTGGAAAACTGGCTCAGCGACCGCAACGAAAACATCCGGGCTGCCCTGGGCCTGGCAGAGACGGAGGAACGTGACGTGCGCGACCTGTTTCAGCGCACCTATCAATTCCTGATCGGCGGCCTGAGCGCGACCTCCGGCATGGTGTTTTCCTTCGCCCAGACGCTGCTCAACCTGATTGTCAGCCTGGTGTTCGCGATTTACCTTCTCTTTGGCAAGGAGAACATCAAGCGTCAGCTGCACCGCCTGATCCGGGCTGCCTTGCCGCGGAAGGCCGGGGCTTTCGTCCAGCGGATTATTCGACTGCTCATCCAGGCCTACTCCAACTTCCTGGCTGGACAGTGCCTGCAGGCTTTCATTTCGTCCCTAATGACGGTGGCGGCGATGATGCTGTTCGGGTTTCCTTACGCGGTGCTCGTCGGCTTGATCACTTTCGTCGCCGCCTTCATCCCGATTTTTGGACCCTTCATTTCCGGCATCCTGGGTACCCTGCTGGTGTTGACCGCTGATCCCGGGCAGACGCTCTGGTTTCTTCTCGTCTTCTTTATCGTGCAGCAGATTGCGGGCTCGGTCGTATACCCCCGCATCATGTCCAACGCCATCGACATCCCTTCCATCTGGGTGCTCGTCGCGGTCACCCTGGGTGGCGGCGTGATGGGTATCCCCGGCATGCTGCTGTTCATCCCACTGACCGCGGTCGCCTACCGCCTGACGGCGGAGTTTGTGCGCGCACGGGAAACCGCCGCGCCTGCCCGGCCGGAGGAGCCGCATGATTCGCTGTGAGGGGCTGACCCGGTCCTTTGAAGGCGACGGTGTCGAAGGCCTGACCTTCAATGTGGGTCCGGGGGAAGCGCTCGGCTTGCTGGGGCCTGGCGGTGCAGGGAAATCCCTGGCGTTGAGGATTTTGATGGGGCAGATCCGACCGGACGCCGGAACGGCGGAAATCGCCGGGAAGGATTGTTTCCGGAACCGGCGTGACGTACAAAGGAAAGTCGCCTATGCTCCCGCCTCCCCGATCCTGGAGGAGGATGTGACGGGGGAGCAGTACCTGCGCTTCACCGCCCGCTATCGGGGGGGCTTCAATCCAAAGAAGGCGCGCGACTTCACCCAGCGGCTGGACGTCGGGCTCACAGGAACCTGCCGGAAGATGAGCCCGGAGAACCGCAAAAAACTCAGCCTGCTGGCCGCCTTTTCGCTGGATCGGGACGTGCTGCTGCTGGATGAGCCGACAAGCGGCCTGGGTTCGCTTTCGCGCGCCGCGCTTCTGGACGAGGTCGCGGCTGCCCGGAAGGAAGGCCGCGCCGTCTTGATGACCTTCCACGCGCTGGAGGAAGCGCGCCGCTTCTCCAGCCACGTCGCCATCATCCGCAAAGGCCGCCTTGTTCTTAACCAGCCGGTTTCCTCCCTCAGCCGGACCCGGCAGAAGGTCTACCACGTGACCTTTATATCGGCACAGGAGGCGGCCCGCTTCGCTTCGGAATGGGAGGTCGGGGTCGAACTCATTGGCTCCCGCGCCATGGTTGCCATCCCCGCCAGCCCGCAGGTTTTGCTGAAAACCCTCACCCGCTACGATGTCGTCGACCTGGTGGGCGGCCGAGAAGAAAGCGAGGAAGGTTTCCTCCGCTTTTACGGGGATGATATCGTATGATTCCCCTTCTTTTTGGCGTTCGGTTTCGCCAGCGCCTGATCCCGCAGCTGCCTGCCCTTTTGTCGTGCTTCCTGCTGGGCGCCCTGGCCGTTTATCTCTACCGGCCTGAACGGCTGGCCGGATTGCAGGCCCTGCGGCAGGTACTTCCGGAGGCATTCACTTTCCTGGGGATGGAAGGCAGCCCTCATCTGGCCGCCCACGCCGGCGGAATGCTGTATGGTTTTCTGCTGCCCCTCTTTGTGGTGTTCCGCTCGGCTTCCTCCGCCCGGGAGCTGGTCGCCCGGCCGCTTTCGGACGGCCGCGCTGCCATGGACCTGGCCTCTCCCCATGGGCGAGGCGCCGTCTTGCTGACGCTGTGCCTGCTGGTTTTGCTGGAAACAATATTTCTCGCGCTGGCCGCGCTGCTGGGTCAGGTTCTGTCGGCGCTGGTTTTTTTTCCGGGCGCGGATGCCGCGCCCCTTTTGCGTCAGGGCTTGGGCTACGCGCTTGTTATTCTGCCTTTTCCCGCGCTGGCTTCGTTGATGTCCCTGCGGGCAGCGTCCCCCCGAAGCGCCTGGAGGGGTTCTGCGGCCGTCCTGACGGTCTTCCTGCTGTTTTCCATGTTCGCCCGCCTGCCTGGATGGACGCGCTCTCTGCGTTTCCTGACGCCGCTGACACTCTATCAGGGCGCCTTGCTGTCCTCAGGTGCGGGCGGCTGGTCCGCCGCGCTCTGGGCGCTGCCGCTGGCGGCTTTTTTCCTGCTTCTCGCGCTGCTGTCTTTTTCCCGCCGCGAACTGTAAGGGGGATACCGTGCCGGACGCATTTGCCATCCATCCCTGGAAAGTCGTGCAAACTGCCTTTCGCCCGGTGGACCAGCGCTTCGCGGAAAGCCTGATGTCCCTGGGCAACGGCGCCTTAGGCCTGCGCGGCAATTTTGAGGAGCATTACACCGGGGATACGCACCGGGGAACCTACCTGGGCGGCGTCTGGTTCCCGGACCGGACCCGCGTGGGTTGGTGGAAGAACGGCTACCCCGCCTACTTCGGCAAGGTCATCAACGCTGTCAACCTCATCGGGTTGGACGTGTGCGTAAACGATGTCCGGCTAGACCTAGCAGCCATGGAAATCCTTGATTTCCGTCGGGAGCTGGACATGGAGAAGGGCCTGCTTTCCCGGCGTGTCACGATGAAAATGCCGGAAGGCCGCGTCTGGTTTGAAACCGAGCGTTTTGTCTCCATGGCGGACAAGCACCTCCTGGCCCTGACGGTCCGGATCCGGGCAGAATATCCCGCACGCTTGCGCCTGTCAGCCTTTCTTGACGGGGACGTGCATAACGAGGACAGCAACCATGGGGAACAATTCTGGGAGCACCTGGGCGCATCTTCGCGGGACAATGCGGCGCCGGGAGGGACGCTTCTGAGCCGCACCCGGGAGAATCCCTTCGGCACCCCGCGCTTCACCGTCGCGGCCTCCTTCCGCGCAGTCAGTTCCTTGCCTTTTCTTCATTCAGAACACAGGGAGGGATGGGTTTGCGCCGGATTTGAGGCTTTGCTGCCGGCGGGAGAAACGGCCGTGCTTGAGAAGTACGCCTGCGTCGCCACGGACCGCGATTTCCCC
>JAPXQZ010000185.1:0-4028 GCA_033813835.1 Clostridia bacterium
CACCAGGTGGGTGTGCGCGTCCACCAGCCCGGGCGTCACCAGCCGGCCGCCCGCGTCGATGATGCCGGCGTCCCTCATCCAGGCCTCTTCCGGCCGCCCTGTTCCGACGGCGGCGATAACCCCGCCCTCCACCAGGACGTAGGCATCCTTCAGCAGGCGGATCTGCCCCTGTTCTTTTCCGGCTTTCGCACGGCGCCCCTCGGGGGTGGCCAGCAGGCCGATATTCAGGACGGCGGTTTTATCGCTTCGGGGATGGTTCATCACGTGACCAGCCGATTCAGCAGGCCATCATCGGCCGGGTAGGGCAGGGTGACGATGCCGGCGCCGTCCGAATCCCGGTTATAGGCAGCGCAGGTTTCCACCGCATGGGGGTTTCGCGCCCAGCCGCGCCGCGCGACGCCGACCATGACGTCCCAGGGCATGGCGGTGTTGAGGATGCCGTCCACCCGGGCGCTGCCGTCCAGCACCATGCCGAAGCCCCCATTGACGGCCTTGCCCGTGCCGACGCCGCCGCCGTTGTGCAGGGCGACCATGCTCATCCCGCGCGCGGCGTTGCCCGCGAAGCACTGTACGGCCATATCCGCCGTGATGTTGGAGCCGTCCTTGATATTGCTGGTTTCGCGGAAGGGGGAATCCGTACCCCCCGTGTCGTGGTGGTCACGGCCCAGCATGACCGGGCCGATATCGCCGTCCCTGACCATCCGGTTGAACCGCAAGGCAATCTCCCGGCGGCCTTTCGCGTCCTGGTAGAGGATGCGGCACTGGGTGCCCACGACCAGGCGGTTTTTCTCCGCGTCGCGCACCCATACCCAGTTGTCCCGGTCCTGGTAGCGCCGGTCCGGGTCGATGCAGTCCATCGCGGCCCGGTCGGTTTTCCGGAGGTCCTCCGGCTTTCCGCTCAGGCAGCACCAGCGGAAGGGCCCATAGCCGTAGTCGAACAGCTCCGGCCCCAGGATGTCCTCCACATAGCTGGGAAAGATGAACCCGTCCAGGTCGTTTTCCCCATTCCGGCAGATATCCCTGACCCCCGCGTCATACACGGCCTTCAGGAAGCTGTTCCCGTAATCAAAGAAATAGGTGCCCCGCCGCGCGTGCTCCCGGATGAGCGCGTAATGCTTTTTCAGGCTTTCGTCCACCTGCTTCCTGAACTTCTCCGGCTCCTCCTTCAGCATCCGGGTGCGCTCCGGAAAACTCAGGCCCTGGGGGCAGTACCCGCCTTCATAGGCTGCGTGGCAGCTGGTCTGGTCGCTGAGCAGGTCGATCCGGATTCCCTCCTGCAGGAGGAACTCCAGCAGGTCCACGACGTTGCCGTAAAAGGCGACCGCGCAGGGCGTCCCCTCCTGCCGGTGTTTCAGCGCGGCCTGCACGGCGGCGGACGGCGTATCGTGCCGCTCCGTCACCCATCCCTGGGAAAACCGGGTTTCAATCCGGGACGCGTCAACCTCCGCGATGATGGCGGCGGCGCCCGCGATGACTGCGGCCTTGCCCTGGGCGCCGCTCATCCCGCCCAGGCCGGAGGAAACGAAGAGCTTGCCGGCCAGGTTCCCCTCCTTGGGGACGCCCAGCTTCAGCCGCCCCGCGCCCAGCAGGGTGTTGTAGGTGCCGTGCACGATGCCCTGCGGCCCGATATACATCATGCCGCCGGCGGTCATCTGCCCGTAGTTGCTGACGCCCAGCGCCTGGGCGCGGCTGAACTGCTCCGGTCGGTCAAACTGCCCGACCATCAGCCCGTTGGTAATGACGAGCCGGGGCGCCAGGGGATGGGAGGGGAACAACCCCAGCGGATGGCCGGACAGCAGCGCCAGCGTCTGCTCCTCGGTGACCTGCTGCAGGTAGAACCGGATGAGCCGGTACTGCATCCAGTTCTGGCAGACCTGTCCGGTCTCCCCGTAGGTCACCAGCTCGTAGGGGTACAGCGCCACCTCGAAATCCAGGTTGTTGTCCATCATCACCTGGATGGCCTTGCCCGCCGTGCAGTTCCCTTGATATTCATCAATCGGGAGCCCCCGGATCCTGCCGTGCGGCCGGTAGCGGTAGCCGTAAATCCGTCCGGTTTCGTCCAGCTCGCGCAGGAATTCCGGGGCCAGCACGGCGTGATGCTGTTGGGGCACATAGCGCAGTGCATTGCGCAGCGCCTGCCGCCTGTCCGCAGGAGTCAGCCGGGACTCGCGACGCGGGGCGCGCCGGATGCCGGGTTCAAAGACGGCTGGCGGCGGCAGGGTTTCGAACAACTGCCGAACACCCTGTTCAAGCTCGTTCATGGCTGTCTCCTCAAATTCTCTTGCCCAGTTCGTCCGCGCCCTCTTTTTCCAGCTTCCGGACGCGCGCTTCCATCTCGTCGCAGGCGGCGGACATCCTGCGCACGTAGGCCACGTCCTTGATGCCGTCCAGGTTGATGCGCACGTTGCTCAGCGCGCCCAGCACCGCCGCCCGCCCCATCAATACGCCGACCATGCTGTCGCTGGCGACGTTTACGTTGGCAATCCGCACGGTTTCTAAGGCCAGGCGCATCGCCTCAAAAGCCTTGCCTGCCACCGCCATCGGCACCGCGCAGGCGCCCTTGAGCGCGTCCTGCATCGCCTGGGTGCGGGCTTCCTTTTCTTCCGCGGTTCCCTTGGGCAACTCAAGCGCCTTCATAAAGGCGTCGAAGGACGAGGTATCCTTTTGGATGTCGTCCAGCAGTTCCAGGCGCAGTTCCTCAGCCCGGGCGTCAATTTCCCGGACACGGTCCCAGACGGCCTCGTACTCGGCTTTCCCCAGGGTCAGCTTGGAGGCCATGCAGGCGAGGGACGCCGCGAAGGCGCCGGCCATGGCGGAGATGCTGCCGCCACCGGGGGCGGCTTTTTTGGACGCGGTTTCACGGGAGAGGTCTTCGACGGTCAGCTGCTTGAGTTCCATCTGTTGTCGCTCCTGTTTGTTAATAGCGGGTTTCCAGCACCTGCTCCAGGCTGAACTTTTCCAGCCGCAGGTAGTATTCCGCGCAGTCCGTCAGCGCCTTGAGCGGGGACAGGCCGATCAGCTCGCTGCCCACCACGTTTACGCCGTAACGCTCCGCCTCCATCCGGACGGTTTCGAACACCCGGTAGATGCTTGTCTGCGTGTAATCCGTCAGGTTCATGGATACCTGCGCCTGACGGCGCTCCTCCAGCAGGACGCCCATCGCCTTGACGAACCGGAACCCGCCGCTGGAATGGCGGACCTTCCGGGCGATGGCGTTGGCGATGTCCAGGTTGTCCGTGCCCAGGTTGATGTTGAAGGCGATCAGCGGCATGCGTGCGCCGACGGCGGTGACCCCGGCGGTGGGATGGACGGTTTCCGGCCCAAAATCCGGTTTCCAGGCAGGGTCCTTCATCTTCTCCGCCATCCCCTCAAAGCCTCCCTTCCGGATATCGCTGAGGTTCTCGCGGTTGGGCTTTGTCGCGGAGCGCTCGTACAGGAAGACGGGCTGGCCGAACCGCCGGGCGGCCGCTTCCCCGACTTCCCGGGCTACCCGGTCCGCGTCCTGCAGCGTGCAGTTGCGGATGGGAATGAAGGGAACGACGTCCGCCGCGCCCATGCGCGGGTGCTGCCCCTGGTGCCGCGTCAGGTCAATGCGTTCCACAGCCACGCCGATTGCCGCAATGACCGCGTCGCGCAGCGCGTCCGGTTCGCCGACGGCCGTAAAAACGGAGCGGTGGTGATCCTTGTCCGCGCTGTAGTCCAGCAGCTTCACGCCCGCCTTTCCCCGAAAGCAGTCCGCGATGGCCTCGATAACCTTTGGGTCGCGTCCCTCCGAAAAGTTGGGCACCGTTTCCAGGATCTGTTCCATACCGACCTCTCTTGGCAAATTTGGTTGCTTCCCCGCCATTCTACCCGAAAAAGCCTGAAAAGTCATGAGAAATTCCTTTCAATTAGTGGTTGACTCACTTCCGGGCGTTGTGGTATATTCATCGAGCACCCCTTTGGGGGGTGCGGGGACCTTGAAAACGGTACAGAGACGAGAAGCGAAGGAAACGACAGTTGATTCTTTGAGCGAGAGAGACGGTCGT
>JAPXQZ010000186.1:0-3982 GCA_033813835.1 Clostridia bacterium
GCGTGAACGTCGCGGTGCTGGTTTCCGGCGGCGGCACCAACCTGCAGGCGCTGCTGGACGCGCAGGCCGCGGGCATCCTCCGCGCAGGCCGAGTCGCATTGGTCGTCAGCGACCGGGAAGGGGCCTGCGCCCTCTCCCGCGCCCAGGCCGCGGGGGTGGAGGCGCTGTGCCTGCCGCGCCGGGGTAAAACCCCTGAAGAATGGGAATCCGGCCTGATCGCGGCGCTGGACGCGCGCGGCATCGGCCTGGTCGTGCTGGCCGGTTTTCTGACCGTGCTGGGTTCCGCGTTCGTCGGCGCCTTTCGCAACCGGATTGTCAACGTGCATCCCTCCCTGGTCCCGGCGTTCTGCGGGATGGGCTATTACGGGCTGCGCGTGCACGAGGCGGCGCTTGCCAGGGGGGTCAAGGTGACTGGCGCCACGGTGCACCTGGTCGACGAGGTGCCCGACGGCGGCCCCATCCTGCTGCAGAAAGCCGTCCGCGTCAGGAAGGGGGACACGCCCCGGATACTGCAAAAGCGGGTGATGGAACAGGCGGAATGGGTGCTGTTGCCAAAGGCCTGTGAGACGCTCTGCAAAAACCTGCTGAAGGAGGAAAAACCCTATGCCCGGGGCAGTCTTTGAGCTGGCGCGCCTGCTGCGGGAAAACCCCTACCCGGGGCGCGGCATCGTGATGGGCCTGTGCCCGGGCGGGCGTCAGGCGGTGCTGGCCTACTTCATCATGGGCCGCAGCCAGAACTCCCGCAACCGGGTGTTTGAACGGGAGGGGAACGAGCTTCGCATCCGGCTTCACGCCCGGGAGGCGGCAGGGGACCCCGCCCTTATCCTCTACCGTCCATCCGCCACCGTGGGCGACAACTACATTTTGACCAACGGCGACCAGACGGACACCCTCCTGTCAGCCCTGCGCGCGGGCGGCAGCTTCCGCCAGGCGCTGGAGAGCCGGACCTTTGAGCCGGACGCCCCGCATTTTACCCCCCGCATCAGCGGCATGATGACGCTTCCACCGGAGGGAGGCTGCTGCATCCGGATGTCCCTTCTGCGCGCCGCCGACGCCGCCGGCACCGCCTGCGACCGGCTGGACTTCGCGTATCCCGGCACGCACGGGCAGGGCCGGTTCCTGCATACGTATCGGGGGGACGGAAACCCGCTGCCTTCTTTTACGGGGGAGCCGCTGCCCGTGGGCATCCCGGCGGACGCGGAGGGGTTCGCGGACGACGTTTGGGACAGCCTCAACGCGGACAACCGGGTCGCTCTCTGCGTGCGGACGCTGGATCTTAAAACCCGCGAATCGCGGTTCTATCTCAGGAACCGGCACCCCGCCGGAAAGGAAGGCGCCGATGACTGACCTGCCCCTCAAATACGGCTGCAACCCCAACCAGAAGCCCGCCCGGCTATACCGGCGGGACGGAGCCGCGCTGCCCTTCGCGGTGCTCAACGGAAACCCCGGCTACATCAACTTCATGGACGCCCTGAACGGCTGGCAGCTGGTCCTGGCGCTCAAGGGGGCGACGGGCCTTCCTGCGGCCGCCTCCTTCAAGCACGTCAGCCCGGCGGGCGCCGCCCTGGGGCTGCCGCTGGGGCCGGAACTGAAAAAGGCGCTTTTCGCCGACGGCGTCGACGGCCTGGACGACAGCCCGGTCGCCTGCGCCTATGCCCGGGCCAGGGGGGCGGACCGCTTGTCCTCCTTCGGCGATTTCATCATCCTGAGCGACCCCTGCGACGCCGCCTGCGCGCGGTTCATCGCCCGCGAGGTGTCCGACGGTATCCTTGCCCCTGGCTATGACGAGGAGGCGCTGGGCATCCTGAAACAGAAGCGCGGGGGCGCCTACTGCGTCATCCGGATGGATGGGGATTATCGGCCACCGGAAACGGAAACCCGGGACGTCTTCGGCATCGCCTTCCAGCAGCGCTGGAACGACGCGCCCATCGTAGAAGCGCTGCTGACAAACCTTGTGACGGAGAACCGGCTACTGCCCGCCGCCGCGAAGCGCGATCTGCTGGTGAGCCTGGCGGTTCTCAAGTACACCCAGAGCAATTCGGTGTGCCTGGCGGTGGACGGCCAGGCCGTCGGCGTCGGCGCGGGGCAGCAGTCCCGGGTAGCTTGCGTCCGCCTGGCCTGCGAGAAGGCGGACCGCTGGCGCCTGCGTCAGCACGAAAAGGCGCTGAATCTTCCCTTTTTGCCGGGCATGCGGCGCCCTGACCGGGACAACACGGTGGACGCCTTCCTCGGGGAGGACGCCCGGGCGGCGTTCGGGGACGGCCGCTGGAAAAGCGTGTTCACGCGGGAGCCGGACTACCTCACCG
Organism: Clostridia bacterium; assembly: GCA_033813835.1. Lineage (GTDB taxonomy): Bacteria > Bacillota > Clostridia > Christensenellales > Aristaeellaceae > UBA6115. The sequence goes on from JAPXQZ010000186.1 coordinate 2,307, forward strand.
GGGATGAGCGGGAGCGCTGGCTGAAAGGCTTTTCCGGGGTCAGCATGGGCAGCGACGCCTTCTTCCCCTTCGAGGACAGCATCCTGCGCGCCGCGCGCAGCGGGGTTGCCTACATCGCCCAGCCGGGCGGCTCGGTGCGGGACCGGGAGGTCATCGGCTGCTGCGACGAACGGGGCATGGCCATGGCCTTCACGGGCCTCAGGCTGTTCCACCACTGAGGGGAAGGATGAACATACTGGTCATTGGCTCCGGCGGCCGGGAGCACGCGCTGGTCAAGGCCATCGCAAAAAGCCCCCTGGCGGGTACGGTCTACGCCCTGCCCGGCAACCCCGGGATGCGGGAGGCGGTGCGCCTGCCCGGCAACCCCTTGGATATCGCGCGGACCGTCCGGACAGCCCTGGAAAACCGCGTTGGCTTTTGCGTGGTCGCCCCGGAGGATCCGCTGGACGCCGGGTTGGTGGACGCGCTGGAATCAGCTGGCATCCCCTGCTTCGGGCCGTCGAAGGCCGCCGCGCGGATTGAGTCGAGCAAGGCCTTCGCGAAGGCGCTGATGTCAAAAGCCGGCATCCCGACCGCGCGCTACAGGGTTTTCGATGCCCTGGACGAAGCGCTTGCCTACGTCCAGTCGCAGCCCTACCCGCTGGTCGTCAAGGCGGACGGCCTGGCCAAGGGCAAGGGCGTCGTCATCGCCGAAAACCTGGCGGAGGCTGTCCGGGCATTGGAAGAGATGCTCTCCGGCCGCGCGTTTGGCCAAAGCGGCGCGCGGGTCATCATCGAGGAGGCTCTGACAGGGCCGGAGGTCTCCCTTTTGTGCCTAACGGACGGGGATACCGTCGTCCCCCTGGTTTCCGCCATGGACCACAAGCGCGCGCTGGACGGCGACCGGGGCCTCAACACCGGCGGCATGGGGGCCGTCGCGCCCAACCCGTACTTCGGCGAAGCTGATGCCCGGCAGGCCCTGGAACGGATTTTGCTGCCCGCCGTGCGCGCCATGAGGGCCGCGGGCTGCCCCTTTCAGGGCTGCCTGTTCGCCGGGCTGATGATGACCCCGGAAGGGCCCAAAGCGCTGGAGTTCAACGCGCGCTTTGGGGATCCGGAGACCCAGGCGGTGCTGCCCCTGATGGAAAGCGACCTGCTCAGCCACCTGCTGGCCTGCCGGGAAGGCCGGCTGAAGGGTGAGGCCGTACGGTTCATGTCGGGGAGCTCCTGCTGCCTGGTCTTCGTCTCCGGCGGATATCCGGAGGCGTTTGAGACCGGGTTTCCCGTCCGGGTGGAGCCCCGTGGGGCGGAGGTATGCTTCGCGGGGATCGGGGAACGGGATGGGGAACTGGTGACCGCGGGGGGGCGCGTGCTCAGCCTGACCGCGGTGGGGGATACCCTGGGCGAGGCGGTCCGAAAGGCCTACTATTCGGCGGACCAGCAGGCATTTTTCGGCCAGCGCTGCCGCCGGGATATCGGCCGCAGGGCGCTTGAAAAAGGGGAGAAGGCATGATCCGGAGACTGTACGTGGAAAAGCGGCGGGGGCTGGACCATGAGGCCAGCACCCTGCTGGCGGGCCTGAAGCAAAGCCTGCCGCTTCCCGGCCTGCGCGCGCTGCGGGTCATCAACCGTTACGACGTGGAGGGCTTGAGCCTGGAGCAGTTCCGGGACGCCGCCGGCGCCGTGTTCTCCGAGCC
>JAPXQZ010000187.1:0-3926 GCA_033813835.1 Clostridia bacterium
CTGGGCGCAATCGCCATCACCAAGGGCCTCAACCTGCGCCGGATGGATGTCATGTATGCCGCCGCCATCGCCCTGGTCGTCCTCGTTCAAATCATCACCCTGCTCGGAAACCGCGTCACCAAGAAACTGGACCACCGCAAGCGCTGAGCGCAATATGAAAGGAGTACCCCATGAAAAAGCTGTTCATTCTGGCCTTCGTCCTGGTTCTCGCCCTGTCGAGCCTGGCTTCCCTGGCGGAAAACAAGAAAATCGTCATCGGAGCGTCCGACACCCCCCACGCGCTGATTCTGGAGCAAGTGGTGGAAGACATCAAAGTCCTGGGCTATGACCTGGAAATCGTCACCTTTACCGATTTCGTGCTGCCCAACCCCGCCACTGCGGCGGGCGAGCTGAACGCCAATTATTTCCAGCACCTGCCCTACTTGAAAAAATACAACGACAGTGTGCCTGACAATGAAAAGCTGGCAGCCGTCATCCCCGTCCATTATGAGCCCTTCGGCATCTACGCGGGCACCAGGAGCAAGCTGGAGGACCTGCAGGACGGCGACAGCATCGCGGTGACCAACGACCCCTCCAACGAGACCCGCGCGCTGTTGCTGCTGCAGGACGCCGGCCTCATCACCCTCGTTGACGGCGTCACCACCGACAGCGCGGCGACTGCCCTTGACATCAAGGACAACCCGAAGAACCTGAAAATCGTCGAACTCAACGCGGAACTGATTCCCTCTTCGCTGGGCGACGTGGCCTTTGCGGTCATCAACGGCAATTATGTTATCGGCGCCGGCCTCAGCGTGGCGAAGGACGCGCTGTTCCTGGAACCCACGGACGGCGAGGCGGGAAAGACCTACACCAACTATGTCGTCGTCCGGGCAGGCGATGAAAACGCCGATTTCGTCGAAGCGCTGCGGAAGGTGCTGTATACACAGAAAGTAAAGGACTACATCCTCGGCAACCCGGACTTCGCCGGCGGCGTCATTCCTACGTTTGAAGTCGCGCCCTAAGCGCGGATGTGTCTCTACAGGGGCGGGGTGGACAACCTCCCCGCTTCCTTTTCCAATTGGCAACCTGTTAAGAGTAGCATGAAGTGGATTGACAGGACGCGTGCCGATTCCCTATAATCTCCCTAGGGCGACGACGGGAAGAAGCGGCGGAAACCTGTTCAGAGAGGGCGGTCACGGCTGGAAACCGCCCGGGGATTCCGCAGGTGGGACAACCCCGAGCCTCCTGCGAGGGCAGGCGTTTTCCGCGATAAGGAGTGAAGAGTGGCGCCGCAAGGCGCAAGCAGGGTGGCAACGCGAAGCGATTCGTCCCGCGCAAAGATGCGTGGGCGGTTTTTTTAGGAGGGTATGCCGTGCAGATGCAAAGCCCCAAGGGAACCCGGGACCTGTTGCCAAAGGAGAGCCATGCCTGGCAATGGGTCGAGCAGATCATGCGGGAGGAAGCCGCGCTGGCTGGATACCGGGAAATCCGCACGCCGGTGTTCGAGCATACCGAATTGTTTCTGCGCGGTGTGGGCGACACAACCGATATCGTGCAGAAGGAGATGTACACCTTTCTGGACAAGGGCGGCCGTTCCATCACCCTCAAGCCCGAGGGAACCGCCGGAGCGGTCCGCGCGCTGGTGGAACACCGGCTGTATACCGAACCTTTGCCCATCAAGATATACTACCTCAACAGCCCCATTTTCCGCTATGAGAACCCCCAGCACGGCCGGCTGCGGGAACACCACCAGTTCGGCATGGAATGCTTCGGCACTATGGAGCCCAGCGCGGACGCGGAAGTTATCCTGTCCATCCTCTCCGTATTGAATCGGATTGGATTAAAGAACCTTTCGGTCAAGATAAACTCCATCGGCTGCCCTGTCTGTCGGCCGGGGTACCATGAAGCGCTGAAAGCCTTCCTGACGCGGCGCGTCGACCGCCTGTGCCCTCTTTGCAAAGAAAGGCTGGAGCGCAACCCGCTGCGCGTGCTGGACTGCAAGGTAGAGGGCTGCAGGGAGGCGAGCCGGGGCGCGCCGAGCATCCTGGATTATCTGTGCGGGGAGTGTGACGCCCATTTCACCACCCTGAAAGCGCTGTTAAGCACGCGCGGGCTGGAGGCACAGGTGGATTCCGGCATCGTCCGCGGGCTGGATTACTATACCAAGACGGTCTTTGAGATTATCGTGCAGACGCCGAAGGGCGAGATGACCCTTTGCGGAGGCGGACGGTATGACGGCCTGGTGGAGCAGATTGGAGGTCCCTCCCTTCCGGGGGTGGGCTTTGGCATCGGGACAGAGCGCATCATCCTTGAAATGCAGAACCAGGGGGTGTCGGCGCCGGAGCCGCGCCTGACGGACGTCTTCCTTGCCAGCCTGGATGACGAAGGCAGACGGGCAGCGTTCAATGCGTGCATGGAACTGCGCGCCGCGGGCGTCAAAGCGGATTGCGACCATCAGGCGCGCAGCCTGAAGTCCCAGTTCCGCTATGCGGATAAACTGGGCGTCCGGCTGGTCGCGGTCGTCGGCGGTGAGGAGCTGGCGCGCGGCGCGGTCAGGCTCAAGTCCATGGCTGACGGAGTTGAAAGCGAGGCACTCCTTGAAGAATTGGCGCCCCTTGTGCTGAAACGGCTGGAGAACGAATCGGTTTAAGTAAACGGGAGGCTTGAAGATGGCTGAATTTCTGGGGGGTTGGCGGCGGGATTGCCGGTGCGCTGAATTGGGAGAGGCGGACGCAGGGCGCGAAGTGACCCTGATGGGTTGGGTGTCCCGTGTGCGCAACATGGGCGGCATCCTGTTCGTATGGCTCAGGGATCGCTCCGGGCTCATCCAGGTGGTGTTTGACCACCGCCATGTTTCGGAAGACGCGTACCGGACCGCGGAGTCCCTGCGGCCGGAGTTTGTCATGGCCGTGCGCGGCGTGGTACAGCGCCGGGACGGGCAGGCGGTCAATCCCGTCATGGCGACCGGGCACATCGAGGTGGTGGCGAAGGAGGTCAAAATCCTCAACGAGGCTGCGACACCGCCCATATATACCGACGACGGTGTCGCCGAGAATGAAACGGTTCGCCTCAAGTACCGGTACCTGGACTTGCGCCGCCCCTCCATGCAGCGCATGCTGCTGACCCGCTCCACGGTCGTCAACGCCATCAGGCGGCATATGCTTGATCAGGGGTTCATCGAGGTGGAGACCCCCATCCTCACCAAGTCCACGCCGGAAGGCGCGCGGGACTTTCTGGTGCCAAGCCGCATCCATGCAGGCAAGTTCTACGCCCTGCCGCAAAGCCCCCAGATTTACAAGCAGTTGCTGATGCTCGCGGGGACGGACCGCTATTTCCAGATTGCCAAATGCTTTCGGGACGAGGACAGCCGGGCGGACCGGCAGCCGGAGTTCACCCAGCTGGATCTGGAGATGTCCTTTGTCGAGCCGAAAGACGTGCAGGATACGATCGAAGGGGCATTCAAGGCCGTCTTCGAGCAGGCGAAGGGCATCCGCCTCCCGCTGCCCCTGCCGCGGATGACCTGGAAGGATGCGATGGAAAACTACGGCAGCGACAAGCCCGACCTGCGGTTTGGCATGAAAATCAGCCTGCACGACGGCTGGGCGAAGGACTGCGGATTCTCCGTCTTTGAAAACGCTGTCGCCGGCGGCGGAACTGTTTGCGCCGTCAAGGCGGAGGGAGCCGCGGATGCCCTGTCCCGCAAGGAGATGGACGCCCTGTCCGAGTTTGTGAAGACTTACCACGTCAAGGGACTGGCGTGGCTGGCCGTTTCCGCGGACGGCACGGTTCGCTCAAGCTTCGCCAAATTCATAAAGCCTGAGAAGCTGGAGCAGCTGACCACGGCGATGGGGGTGCTGCCCGGGGATGCCTTGTTCATGATTGCGGACAAGAAACTGGTTGCCTTAACCGCGATGGGCCAGTTGCGCATCCGCCTGGGCAGGCAGCTG
>JAPXQZ010000188.1:0-2376 GCA_033813835.1 Clostridia bacterium
TTGTTGGGGTGGGGCTCCACGGCGAACTTGACGCCATACTCCTTGAACTTGTCCAGGATGGGCACGAACAGCTCCACGAACTCCTTTTCCATCAGTTCCCACCCGTCCGCGCAGGGGAAGGGGAAGTAGCGGCCCCAGTTGGTGACGCCGGTGAAGCCGTTGACCACCGGCACCTCCAGCGCGTTGGCGGCGCGGGCGCTTTTCAACAGGTTCTCCGTGCCGTACTTGATCTTCTCTTCCTTGGTGCCCGGGCACAGCTTGTCTGTGTCGTAGGAGTGCGGCCCCAGGATGAGCAGGGAGTCGGCGTGGTTGGAAAGCGCGGAGATTTCGATGCCGTGGGACGAGAGCATTTTTTTCAGCGCCTTCGCCTTGGCGGGGGACTTGATATAGGCGTCGCAGTCAAACTGCCCGCAACCGCTGTAGGCGGGAATTTCCATCATTTCGTAGCCGTGCGCCGCCATGATCTCGGCGACTTCCTCCAGGCTCAGGTGCGCGTAGTTGGCGGCAAAAAACCCCAGTTTCATGGCCTTCCTCCTTGTGTTGTCCTCCGGGCGCCCTCTTGTGGGCTTTCGGCGCGTGATTCTCCGTTTCGGGTCAGGTATGCATTTCGCGCAGGGGGCCTTGCTCCCGGCGCGCCTTGACCAGCACGTTGGAGTAGTACTTGTTGTAGGTGCAGCAGCCGATTTCCACCTGCCGGATCAGCAACTCCAGGCAGTTGTCGCACAGGGTGCACCACTTGATGTCCTTTTCGTTCCCCTCGCGCAGCTTTCTGGGCAGCAGCGGGTCGGCCAGGCTCTGGCGGCCCAGGGCGACCATGTCGACCTTGCCTTCGCGGATGAACTTGTCGCCCCAGTGCAGCAGGGAGTTCTTCTCCGGCTCCGCGCCCAGGATGCCGTTTTTACCGTTGCGGAACACGGAGTAGTTGGAGCCGGCGATGACCGCTTTCTTGGCGACCTTCTTGAATTCCTTCGCCCAGGCGGGGTGCAGGTAGGCGAAATAGGGGGCGTGCTTGTCCGACTGCGTCAGGGCGACGGTGATGGAGGGGCTGCCGCCGCTGACGCAGAAAAAGGAGGCGCCGCGCTCCTCCAGGCCGCGGATCAGGTCCAGCGGCTCGGTCAAATCGATGATGGGAGAATCGGGGCTTTCGGTGCCGAAGCCGCCCGGGAAGCCCTCCCAGGCGGAAATCTTGGAGCCGATGAGGAAGCGGTCGTCGTTGACCTCCCGGCTGATGCGCTCGTACAGGTCATAGGCGAAGCGTCGGCGGTTCTCCCAGGCGCCGCCGTACTTCCACTTGCGGTCGTTGTAGGGTCGCAGAATCTGGCTGCCCAGGTATCCGTGGCACAGCTTCATGTCGATGCCGTCCGCGCCCGCGTCGTGGGCGATTTTGGCGGCCAGCACGAACTGGTCGATGATGCGGTCCACCTCTTCCTCGCTGAGCAGCTCGCCGCCGTAGCCGTATAGCGGCTTGACCGTCACCCGGCGCGAGAAGCCCGGATGGGACAGTTCCCCGGAATGGGTCAGCTGGAAGACGAACAGGGTTTCCGGGTTGATTTTCTTCAGGTCGCCGACGAATTTCTCCAGGGGCTTGGCGTTGTGCGGCATGATGGACAGCTGGTCGTCCCGGCCGCGGGATTCGTTGGTGATCGTGATGGCTTCCAGCGTTACCATCCCGGCTTCCCCGCGGAACAGGTTGCTGTAGCGCTCCACGGTCAGCGCCGTCGGGTTGCCCTCCCGGTCCGCGTCCGCGCATTCCATCGCCTGGATGAAAAAGCGGTTCCTGCTGACCCGGCTGCCGACCTGGATGGGTGCGAGCAGCGTATCCTTGTAGTTTTCCATGATGCCCTCCCTGCGATATGCCTGGCGCTCCGGCGCCTTGTATGGGTTCTGAACGCATCATACACAGAATTCAAACAAAATGCAACAAGCATCTTTTCCGCGTTGGGGTTTGTCCGGACCCCCGTAGGACGGTGCCCGCGGGAAGCGGCGCGGGGAAGAAGGCGATAAATTGATGCAGGAGATTGAAGAATTCTATAGTTGCCTGCCAGGGCGCCCTCCGGGAACCAAGGGGAAGCGCGCGCGAAATCACATTTGACTTCAGTTCGGTTTCCCGGTATAATTCCCACGGAAAGCAAAAAACCAATGTTTGGAAATGTTTGAATGGGCCGCCCTGACCGGCGGCGGTGCGGAGGATGCATGCTGGCGGCGATGAGGCAGAACAAGGTGCTGGCCTTGCTGGAGCGAAACGGCGCCGTCCGGACGAAGGAGCTGGCGGAAGCCCTGGGCGTGGTGCCGGAGACCATCCGCCGCGACCTGGAGGAGCTGGAGCGCGGGGGCTTGTTGCGCAGGACGCACGGCGGGGCCGTCGCCCCTGAGGGC
>JAPXQZ010000188.1:2386-3864 GCA_033813835.1 Clostridia bacterium
CGTCGAGGGCGCCGTTTACGAGCGCTGCCTCGAGGTGCTCGCGGGAGCCCCCGCCCTCGTGGATCGTTTCGCCTACAGCGACGCCGACGCCTTCGCGGTCGGGCTCACGTGTGGAGGGACGATCGATGTGCTCGTCCGCGCTGTGCCGCCGGGCAGCGAAGGAGCTGGAGAGCGGGGACTTCATCTTCGCCGACAACAGCACCACGCTGCTGGGCCTTATCCGGCATATCGAGGACGGCAAGGCGGTTTCCGTCCTGACCAACTCGGTCCGCATGCTCTTTGAGGCACAGCGGCTGAACAGGCCCAACGTCACCCTGATTTCCGTCGGCGGCATCCTGTCCACCTACAACATGTCGCTGTCCGGCCAGTTCAGCGGAGAAACGGCGGCCGGCCTCTTCCCCAACAAGGCCTTCGTTTCCTGCACCGGCTTTTCCCTGGACGCCGGGTTCACCGACACCAGCGTGTTTGAAATCAACGTCAAGCTGCGCATGATGGGCCTGGCGCCCCGCGTCGTCATGGTCATGGACCACAGCAAGTTCGAGAAGCGTGGCCTGGTCCGCATCGGCGGCCTGGACGCCTGCGATATGCTGGTGACCGACCGCCTGCCCGGCCCGGACTACCGGGAGCGGCTGTTATCCCTGCACCCGTCGCTCAACGTCATCGAGCTGGACGCCGCCAGGCCGGGAAACGGCGGCTGAACGGGCGTCGGACGCACCGAACGACTGCACCGACCGAACGCAAGGGAGAAACGCCGAGATGCCCACCGCCCTGGAAGCCGCCCGAAAAATCGACGTCAGCGCCGTGCAGACGCACAACACCTACCGGGATATCCTGGAGCTGGTGGAGGCTGCCCGGCGTTACCGCTTCATCAACGTGCACACGCTGCCCTGCTGGACGAAGGAGCTTGCCGGCCTGCTCAAGGACCTGCCGGACGTCTTTGTCGGCGCGCCCGTAGGTTTCCCGGGGGGCGGCCACACCACGGCGGTCAAGCTGCTGGAGGCGGAGCGGCTGCTGTCAGACGGCGTCCAGGAGATGGACGTCGTCATGAACGTGGGCAAGTTCAAGAACGGGGACTTCAACTACGTATCCGACGAGCTCAAACGCGTCGTCCGCTTGGCGGAGAACCGCGCGGTGACCAAGGTCATCATCGAATTGAACTGCCTGACGAACGGGGAGCTGATGGACGCCTGCGCCATCGCCGTCGACTCCGGCGCAGACTTCCTGAAGACCGGCACCGGTTGGGTGAAGGGAGGGGCAAACGTGGAGCGCATCGCCCGCCTGAAGGAACTGACCCGCGGGAACATCAAGATCAAGGCGGCCGGCGGCATCCGGACGAAGGCGGAGTTCGAGGCCCTGCTCGCCCTGGGCGTGGAGCGCTTCGGCATCAACGCAGCCTCCGCCGTCGACCTCGTCCGGCAGTATGCGTGACGCGGCGGGCGGCGCGGGCTGCCGCCCGTTTACCGGAATCACATGGAAAA